>JADGDJ010000146.1 GCA_016744925.1 Spirochaetaceae bacterium | reverse complement strand
ACTGTAACCAGTGGAAGCCTTACAACCAGTACAAATAGTTTATCTGCAGCTTCTACAGCTATCATTACAAATTTAATTGCATCAGCGCAGGTCAATGGAGCTGATACGTTGGCTGTAACAGGTAATGTTACTGGAGCAGGAACACTTCTCGGCGGAGCTGGTAATATCGATATTGATGGCAATACGACGGTAACGAATTTTACAGCCTCTTCAGTTCAGACCAATATCGGAGGAAATTTCTCATCTGCGCTGACACACAGCGGTGGACTTGTCGTTCTGGATAATACAGCCGGATCAACCTTGGCTGCGACAGGAAGTTTTAACAACCTTCAGGTATCAGCCAACAAACAGCTTGGTACAGATCTTACGGTTATAGGTACACTTACAATCGATAATCCCTTTACCTTCACAAGCAATATCAATAGTCTCTCTACTGCTTCTCTTGTGAGTAATGGTACTCTTGAGGCTTCCTCTCAAACAGCCGCGGAAACACTGATAGTCACGTCAAATGCTAGCGGAACAGGGACTTTAACCGGAGGTGACGGTGATATTGATGTTGATGGAAATCTGACCATTACAACAGTAACAGCATCTACGGGTACTACAAATGTAGGAGGAGATTTAACACTCACTACTTTTTCTGATAATGGAGGAGATCTAATCCTCAATTCAAATAGTGCCGGTACTACTTTTACAACAAATGCTCAAACACTGAATAATCTTCAATTATCAACAGGTACAGATACAACAGTTGTATCCGGAGCCCTCAATATAAGCGGAAACCTGATCATCGATTTGAATAATACATTAGATGCCAACACAAATAGTGTTGCCATTTCTGTCACAGGAGATCTTTCTAATGCAGGAACACTGGATGCTTCTTCTACAACAACCACAGTTCAAAAGGACTGGAGCAATACTGGAACTTTCACCCATAACAACGGTCTCGTAACCCTCGGTGGAAACAGCGGAACAACACTGACTCACGATACTGATCCTTTCTATAATCTGACAACTGTTACCGACAGCTATATTATAGGAACAGTCTTGAATGTGGATAACGACCTGATCCTTACAACGGGGGGAGACCTTGCAGCCAATGGTGGCTTGACTATTGTAAACGATTTTATCATCAGCAATGCCGGTTCCATCTTTAGCGGAACGGGAACTGTGGACATCACTGGTGCAACGGGAGATTTGCTCGTAAGTGCCGGAAGCTACACAGGTAATGGAGCCCTTGCAGTCAGTTCTGGAAATGTAAACATCAGTGGTTCGGGAATATACAGTACTTTAGCTGCAGGAGATGCGATTCTGACTGCAGGAGATTTTACCTACAGCAGTTCAGGAACCAGTACAGTTGCGGGGGATATCACATTCAGTGGAGCCGATGGTGATCTTTCTGTAAGCAGTGGAACTTTCACAGCTAATGGTGCTGTGAATCTTAACGGAGTTACCAGCGATTTAACCGTTTCAGGGGGAACTTTTAATGGAAGTGGAGCCCTCGATATCGAGGGTAACGTCGTCCTTGGACCGGGAACCCTTACGGGAACAGGTCGTTCAATCAATGTCGCCGGAGACTGGGATCAGAGTGGTGGAACGTACACAGCAGGAGTTGCGACAGTTACTTTTGATGGAACAGCTCCTTCAGTAACAACTATAGATGATTTTTATGATGTAACTATAATTGGTTCAGCCACTCTCAGCACAGACATTGTTGTCGCGGGAGATCTGGCTATCACCGGTGGAACTTTTGATGGCAATGGCCGGCAGATTAATATCGCAGGAAACTGGACCAATACAGGAACCTTTACCCATGGTGGAAACCTGGTTGTTTTTGATGGAGGGGCAACATCAACATTGACGGCAGGTGCTTCTGCGTTTAACAATTTGACAGTTACAGGCGGAACGACTGTAAATGCTTCTACAAATCCTATTACAATTTCAGGAACCTTAATTACAGCAGCTGGAACTGATATTTTTGATGCAGCAAATCTGAATCTTACAATAGCGACTTTGAATAATACGGGAACAGTTAGGCTCACAGGAGAGCAGGCTGTACAGTCAATAACCACCATGGATACCAATTCCGGTCTTGTTGAATACTACAATGGTGCCGCCAATGGTACTGTTCGGATTCCTGACTTTTTTAACATTACCATTAACGGAACAGGAAGAACCTTTTCTCTCAATGGTCTCACGACTGTATCCGGGGATTTGATTCTCAATAATGGAAACCTGTCAGCCGGAGTGAATAACCTGACAATCTCTGGAAACTTTGACAGCTCGGGTGGTGGAACTTTTACTAGCGGAACTGCACAGGTTATTTTCAACGGATTAGATACAACTCTCAATAGCACAGAAACATTTAATGATATTAGAATTAACAAAACAGCTATTGCCAATACTTTGACTTTGCTAAGTACTCTTGATATAAATGGTGATCTTCTGATAGATCAGGGAACTCTGGTTGATAATGGCCAGGCAATCAATGAAGCCGGAGACTTCACCGTCAATGCCAATGGTCGGTTAACCTCTACAGGCTCTGTCATATTTGATGGAACAACTATCTTCGCCGATATTTCTCCGGGAATAAGCTTTACATCAGGACAGCTTGCGGGCGGGTCAAGCTTAAATACGAACAATGATCTGACTTTTACAGATGCCTTTTCTGTCGGCGGAGCGGCGTCCTCTCTGAATATCTCTGGATACACGCTGTCAACCGGTGGAAACTTTAATCTCACAAATCTGACGACATTTACAGATGATGCCACCAGTTCTGTTACTATTTCCGGAACTTCGAGCTTTACATCTGCGGGAATTGTCACAATTGACAATGTGAACATCGCTGCCGGAGCGGGTACTGTCACTCTTCAGGACTCTCTGACTTTAGAGGGGAATTTAACACTAACATCGGGAACTCTCGCATCGGGAGCCAATAACATCACACTGCCCGGGAACTGGACCAATGCCGGCGGTTCATTTTCATCTTCAGGAAATGTTACCTTAAACGGCGGTGGAACCAGTATCATTTCCGGTTCAACGACTTTTAATGATTTCACATGTGTTACAGCTGGGCAGGTTTTACAATTTGTCGCGGGAACAACCCAGACCATGGCTGGAAATATGACTATTGCCGGTGCCGACGGGAATCTCATACAGATGATTAGCAGTATTGGAGGATCTCAATGGACTTTGAATATGACCGGAACCAGCTCTGTTTCTTATGTATATATTCAGGATGGCGGAGTCCTTGTAAATGATATAATTCCGACTTTTGCTACAAATGGTGGAAATAACGACGTGCCTTCACCGGGATGGGATTTTCCTCCTGTAATCTGGGATGGTACGACCAATACAGATTGGGGTACCGGTTCGAACTGGAATACGGGAACAGTTCCTCAGCAGTGGGATGATGTCCTTATTGCCAATGCCGGTGCACTGCCGGCAACACTCGATGGAGCCAGAACCGTTACAGATCTTACAATCAATCCCTCTGCCACTGTAGATATAGCTCTTGCGGCAAATATATTGACCATCAGCGGAACATACGACAACAACGGAACCCTCTACAGAGTCGGGGGAGATTCCGTTTCTCAGACAGATATAAACACAGGCTCGGTCGTTTACCGAACAGCAGGTGGAGCCATCCAGGAATATGCCGGAACGGATTATTTCAATCTGGAGATAAATCAGGCAGGACAGACTTATTCGATTGGATCAGCACTCGGTGTTGCCGGGGATCTCACCAACAGTGCCGGGACTCTGGATTTTTCAGGGCAAACTGTAAACATTACCGGAAGCCTTGGTAATACAGGGACTTTGACAACTGGTGTCAGTGTAATAACTGTTCAGACAAATTGGACAAACTCGGGAACATTCAATTCCGTAGGCTCAACAGTCAATCTCGGTGGCGGAACGCCTGGACCGCATGCAGTCGCTTCGACTGGCACATTTAATGATTTAAATATCGCTAGCGATGATTATTCTTCAGCTGCAGCATTGGTTATTGCAGGTATACTGGACATCAGTTCTGCAAGTCTGACACATTCTGCAGGAGTGCTAAGCTCAGGTGTTGTGACTCTTACAGGTGGAGACTTAGCCATAACAGGAGGATCTCTTTCCGTTACGACTGGCGACCTTACAATCAGTAATGCCGGTTCTGATCTGACAGGATCCGGTGCTGTTGGAACCACTACAGGTGGACTCAATATCAGTGCCGGGACTTATACGGGAAGCGGAAATCTGACCATTGCGGCTTCAGCTACACTCTCAGGAGGTACTTTCAGCCCAACGGGAACAACGGGAATCACAGGAGACCTTCTTGTCACAGGTGGGGTTGCCTCAACCCTGACAAATACTCTTAGCGCTATCAATGCGAACTTTACAGGAGCTGGATCAGTTACGGCAAGCAATACCATGACCTTGAGTGGTAACCTGAGCATGATTGACGGAACCTTCGATGGTACTGGAGCGATTGATATCACTGGAGATGTCATTCTGTCCAACCTGAATGCATCTCTTGATGGAACCGGACGGACAATCTCTGTCGCGGGAGACTGGGACGAAACAGCCAATGTTTTTACAGCGGGAACCGGTTCCGTTGTATTTAATGGAATATCCCCGGGAATTTCCTCTATTAACATGTTTAACGATGTCACCATTGATGGAGCTGTTACCTTAAGTAATGCGATTAATATTGATGGAAACCTGGTCCTCACATCCGGTTCATTGACCTCTGGTGCTAATGCAATAAATTTGGCCGCCAATGTAACAAGGACAGGAGGAAATATAAATTCAAGCGATACAGTTATTTTTGATGGTGCCGGAACGCAATTTTTTAGTGCAAATTCCTCACTTTTAAATGATGTGACTGTTATGGGGGCAAGCACCTTAGAGGTTTTTACTGGACCGGTAAACATTACGGGGACTTTAACTATAGATGATACAGCAGATTCTGTAGATATGAACAATCACGATTTTACTATTGGAACACTTAGTTTTAATGGAAATGCCGGTTCATTTCTTCTAGATGGAACTCAGGTGACTCAGACAGTCACAACAATGGATGTGATTTCCGGGAGTGTTGAGTACAATGGTGCCTCAGGTGGGAATGTAATACTTACAGATTTCTTTACTCTCAACATCAATCGTGCAGGACAGACCTTTGTACTTAATAATAATATAAATATATCCGGAGATCTCAATCTTGCTTTAGGAGCATTAAATGCTAATAGTAGAACAATCCGTCTTCAAGGTGATTTTAATACGACCGGAGGGACATTCACACCGGGGACCAGTACTGTTCAGTTTATCGGGATTACAGATTCAGCTGTAAATGGCAATAACAGCTTTTACAATCTGGTCTGTAATGTCATATCAGAACCAACCGTTGTTGGAGGAGTTGGTAAAATTCTGATTATTGAAGCGAGTTCAACTCAAACTATTCTTAGTAGCGGAACTCTTGATATTCTTGGAACCAATACAACTCCAGCAACTCCTCCTGTTGTTGGTTGGCCGGCTCCGGCAACAACATATATAACATTAAGATCATCAGTTATGTCAGGCGGAAATGAATGGACCTTAAATCTTATAGGAGGCTCTACGCTTTCTATGCAGTATGCGGATATCTGGTACAGTAATGCTGTACCGGCTATCAACGTTCCGGCTGATGTTGAAACGCATAACTGTATTGATTGGCTCTTACAAATCTATATTACAGACAGCTACACTCGGGATACGAACTCCAATGGGAAAATCGATATAATTGAAGTTGTCGTACCCGTTAATCTGGACGATGAATTCGGTGATGCAGGAAGCGGCTCTTTATCAATAGATGTTAATGGTTATTCTGTTATCAATATTGATACGGGTTTAACAGCAAACGACAGAGTTTTCTGGATAAATCTTGCTGAGGGTATCGATTTTGATACAGACGCCAGACCTACGTGGTCGATCACTAATAGCGGAAGTCTTAGAGATGATGCCATTGGTATTTATCAGATTTCTCATTTGGCACCCGCACCACCGGAAACGGCGAGAGATGACGCTGACCCTATTATCACACATATCCTGACGATGCCCGGGCAGAATGATATCTTTGTTCAATTCTCAGAAACAGTTTATCGAACAGGTGGCACAGCAATTCTTTCTGGAGATATCGCAACAGCTGGAACATTGCCAGGTGTAAGTTCTGTTGCTCCTATTACAGGAAATGCTCCCGGTTCACAAGAGTTATTAATAACTCTTGCTGGACCGGTGCCAATAATAGATATTTTCAATAATTCACTTCTTACCTTCAGTAACCTGGATGATAATGCCGCGGTAATTTCAGCGATTGTACCTGTCTGGGCAGGGCTTCCTACTGCTCCGAATACATTTATTGACAACACTCACAGGGTTTCAGACCTCGCACTCGGGCAGACCGGAAATGGAATTATTCAGCCTGTCTATGCCACCGATGAAGCTGTCACCGACGAAGATAGAGGGGGAATTGGTCTCATAAAAGATTTCACCGGAAATGCATGGCTTCAGGATGAGAATATAGAAATTACAACCCATATCAATAGCTCATATGCTGCAACAACTGCAGACCCAATAATCAATTTTGTTTTTGATGTGGATGTTACAACAGGTTTGCGTCAGGATGGACTTGATGATGGAATATGGCTTCCATCGGGTTACAATGCAACTTTTAAATTCTATATGGTTCCTGCACCCGATTCTGGTTCTACCTCAATAGCCACTGATAGTACTCCTTCTGATTTTCTCAGAACACATGTACTGGACTCGAGCCATCCTGATATTAAATCAGAATCTCTACTTGATTTCCTCTACTATCTGCCCGCAGAGGATCTCTACGCTGCCAGAATCGAAGATTCATCTGCAACAGACTGGTATAGACAGATCAAACCATGGTCATTCGATATCCACGATATAACCACCCAGGTCGGCGGTGTAACCATACTCAACAATGTCATCAATCCCGAAAACGGAGAGACGACAAACCTTCATTACGAGCTGAAGAAAACGGGAATGGTGACCATACAGGTCTTTGATATTTCCGGCGCCATGGTTGATGTCCTGAAAAGAGGCAGAATGGATGCGGGAGAATATTCCACAGCCTGGGACGGAAGAAATTCCGGAGGACGAGTCGTAGCCAGAGGTGTGTATTTTTTAAGGATTGTCGCACCGGATCTGGATGAAACCAGAAAAGTTATGGTTGTAAAATAGATAGTTTGGGTTAAAGGTGATAAATACTTAATGATTGAGCTAGATAAAAAAAGGCCTCTTATCCATGATGAGCAGTTCAAAATTGACTGTTTAGAAGAAAATTATAAAAAATTGAAGGTTTTACCCTTAGTCATTATATTTTTTAACGGTCTTTTTCTCCTTCAGTATAGGTTTGCACCTGGAAGAGAAGTTTTATCAATATTTTTAAAAAATTATATCTATCTATTTTTTATCGCGCTTGTAATCTCTTTGTTTTTTAGATTATTTCTTCCTTTATTTCATTTGATAAAGGAAACGAATATTCAGGAAATTATATATTTAAGCTATATGTTTTTAATGTTTATTTATTGTATTGCCTTAACCGTCCTTGACCAGGAAAATTCTCTTGATTTTACAGCCTATTCAATAGGTTTATTCACTCTGGCATTCCTTCTGAGAATCGAAACCTGGAAGTTTGTCAGTTTATCCATTGCAGGTTTTATCATCTATTTAGCTCTCTATTTTTTTATTATGCCGCAGCAGCTTCATATTGAAAATGTACTGCCAATACTGATGATCACTATACTTAATGTGTATCTTGTTTTTTCAAGAGAGAAGACGAGGCAGGAGATGTTTCTTTTGAAGAATAAGCTCCAGGATTCTGCCATTAAAGATCCCTTAACTAAACTCTACAATCGCCGATATATGATTGAGTTCTTAAACAAACAAATAGCATTATATAAACGATATGGTACAAAATCTTCTGTCATTCTTCTCGATATCGATTTTTTTAAAAAAGTTAATGATATGTTAGGCCATGGTATTGGTGATGACGTTTTGAAAGAATTTTCAGATATTTTGTTAGAAGAAATAAGGGATACGGATATGGCCTGTCGATATGGAGGCGAGGAATTTGTCCTAGTATTAAGCGATACAGACAAAGAAAGAGCTTTTATCATTGCCGAACGGATCAGGGTACTTATCGAAAATCATCTTTTTGCCAGTGTTCTGTGGACAATAACAACCAGTATCGGATTGGTAGACATTCAGCAAAATGACATGGTTGAAGAAATTCTTAAAGAAGCTGATGAAAACTTGTACAGAGCAAAGGAATCAGGAAGAAACAAAACTGTCGTTTAGATCAGTTCCCATAGGCCGCTATAATATTATCTATCTTTTTAATTGAGCCCTTCATCCATTCAATCAGGATCTCATTCCTTTTCCTTTCATCCAAAGTCCAGGGAATATCAGAACTGCGCAGATTATCACTCATTTGTTGTAGGATTATGGCGCACGAAGCTGATATGTTCAGGCTTTCCACAAAACCCTCCATGGGGATATGAAGATATTCATCGGCATTTTCGAGAATCTCAGCGCTGAGCCCATCCCTTTCGTTTCCGAAAAAAAGAGCTGTTTTCCCTTTGCCGAGATCAAAATCCCGAAGAGCGGTTCCTCCCTCTCTGGGAGAGGTAGCTACGATACGGTATCCCTCTGACCTCAAGGTTTCAACGGCCTGGGTGCTGTTGTGTTTCAACTCATTGAAGCTTCTCAGGTTTACCCATTTCATGGTTCCCCGCACGGCGTGGTTTTTTAATTTGAATCGGTTTCTATTTTCTATAACCGATAGATTCTGGATGCCGAAAGCGTCGCAGTGACGAATGATAGAGCTGGCATTCTGGCTGTAGTGAATGTCTTCGAGAACTATTGTAAGGTATTCTGTCCGCCTATTGAGAACTTCAATCATGCGGTCAAATCTCTCTTCATTGAGAAAGCTTTTTAAATATTCAATCAGCTGTAGATCCATTTCCCTATAATATGGCATAAGTCCGATTGATGAAAAGACATTAGCTGTGTTACTACAATAATATGTGTAAGAGAGATCTCGTGTCGGTTATAATTCCCGTTTACAATAGAGAGAATCTGGTCTCCAGGGCCATTGATTCCGTACTGCAGCAGACCTATCCTCATTGGGAGTTAATCATCGCCGATGACGGTTCCACAGATAAAACGAGATCAGTACTCGATAAATATGCCGATAACAGGGCAATCTCAATTCTGTCTCTGGATCACTGTGGCAAACCGGGACAGGTTAGAAATTCAGCTGCAGTACATTCCAAAGGTCGGTGGATCTCTTTTCTTGATTCTGATGATTCGTGGATGAGTGATAAACTGGAAAAACAGATTGAATATTTAGGCAACCATCAGAATATCAGGTTTATCCACACTCTTGAGCGATGGGAGCGAAATGATAAAATTGTCTCTCAAGCACATCGAAAACACAACAAGGAAGGCGATTTATTTAAAACTTCCCTGGGGAAATGTGAAATCGGCCCTTCAACTGTTATGATGGGTAGAGAAATCTATCTGGAAAATAATGGCTTTCGCAATGATCTTGAGATCTGTGAGGATTATGAATTCTGGCTTAGAATTACATCTGAAAATGCTGTGGGCTATTTGGATGAAGAGCTGGTTGTAAAAAGGGGCGGTCATAGTGATCAACTCTCGACGAAATATGGTTTTATCGAGAACTTTAAAATAGAGGCCCTCAAGAGTCTTGTGGACAACGAATTTTTTAATGGTAATCAAATGTTTTTGGCAAAAAAAGAACTGGCGCGAAAATGTCGCATTTATTCCCGTGGGTGTAGAAAAAGGGGAAAAGAAAGTGAAGCAGAGAATTTTGAATCACTCTATTTTTTCTATTCCGGTGACGATGTTATAGATTAGATGATGTTCAAAAGAGTTTTGTTGACAATACTATATTCTCTCTTCTTATTTTCCTGTGCCTCCGTACAAAAACTCCCTATGAATTCATCTGAAGAGAGAGCCTTATCAGCCTTGATTATCCTTGGAAATCCACAAGGAAGCTATCCTGTCACAAATGGAGATATTCCCGAACTTCTTGAGTATTCCAGAGATCCCAACCCGGCGGTCAGGCATATGGCCATTTTTCAGCTTCAGCAGTTAAGAAGCAGTTCTTTCTTTGGTGATATTCTACCTCTGCTTCTCGATGGGGATCTTTCAGTATCGAGAAATACGGAAGAATTTTTATTGAAGAATCCCAATGGGGCTATTCCTTTTTTCAAAAAGGCGCTGGAGAGCGATAATCGGGATATGAGGCTTAAGGCTCTGGAGCTTCTAGTCAAATTGGAGGATAGGGATAGTCTGGAACCCATTATTGAACTCTTTCTAGATTCTGATGAGGAAGTTGTCTCCGAGGCGATTAAAGCGGCGGCAAAGCTGGCTGATATCAATGATCGAATCTTGTTTGAAACACTATTGCGCCCCGAAATCCCTCTGCGGATCGGTATCGTTAAAACTCTCAGCCGTATGGGTGATCCTTCTGTTCTGGGAACTCTGCTTCCCTATTTTTACGATCCTGAAGTGAAAGTTCAAAATGCTGTTAAATTTGCATTTATAGATTTTGGAGATCAATCCCTTCCCTATTTACTCAATGTTCTCGATAACCCGGTGCCGAAGACTCAGCTCGCTGTCCTGGGGCTTTTAGAGGCTCTGAAAAATGAGGATTCAATATCTCCCATCATCAATCTTTTTGATAATGAGAATCAAAGGGTCAGCATAAGAGCCATTCACACGGTGTCAACCTTTGGAGTGGTCGCTGTTCAGGAGTTGGGAATCGCTCTCGATAGTGAGCGCGATACTGTCGTGATAAAGTCTATAGAACTTTTGAGCAGAATTAAAAATGAAGAGTCACTCGATTTTCTTATTCCTCTTCTCAGTAGTGAAAAAGAGGAAATACGGAAAGCTGTTTTTGAGGCGATTATTCTGTTTGATGATATGGCTGGAGACCGTTTTCTTAAGATTGTGGATCGCAGGGAAAGAGATTTGTATTCCTCTGCGGTAAAGGGTTTAATGTTACTAAATGATATGAGACTTGTGGTTGACAAAAATGCCTCACTCTATAAAAGGAATAACCGCAATCTGGTTTTTATCCGGAATTCACTTTACAGTGACCTGGTAGAATATCTGAATAGTCTTTCCATTTCCGGTTTAATCGTACGGGATTTTACTTTTATCAAAGAAATTAGTTTGTCTGCAATGCTTCTTATTGAGTCGGAAAGAGAGATCAGTGAATCGGGATCAAAATACACAACCTTCTACATTTCCCGAAATGATTTTATAAAAAAATCCGATGAAGCTCTTAAATTATCTTTTACCTATATGCATAACTATATGGATAGTAAAAACCCCGTAGATCTTGAGACAGCGAAGAAACAGCAGGAATTCAGTGAAATGTTCAAAGTTGCCGCAGAAGATTTAGAAGAGCAACTTATTCACTACATTGGATCGACCGATGAAGAAAAAAAGCTGATTAGGGCATTTGAATCTTCCCGGGATAAAATAGTCAGTCTATATGAATCGGTTTCACTGAATAGGAAGAATCTTGCCGATGATATTCTCTCAATTTACAATTTGTCATATTCCGATATTTTATCCGTGAATTTTGCCGCATACCAATAGGTGATTTGATATGCTCCCAGTGCAAAGGGCAAAAAAAAAGAACTCAAAAATGAGTTCTTTTGATAAAACTTAAAAGGCTGCGAGTCTCGCCTTTTATGGAATCGACGGGGTTCTCCCAGCCGGGATCGTCTTCACTTGCTTGAATCCTCGCTAGCTCGGGCAAGTTCGATTCCGAACCCCTAAGGTTTTTGTAAATAAAAAAAAGAATCCCAATAGGATTCTTTTTAGTTTTGTACGGAAGAGACGGGGTTCGAACCCGCGATCCCCGGCTTGACAGGCCGGTGCGATAACCAGCTTCGCTACTCCTCCAGTTAACGAAATGAATATTAAC
>JADGDJ010000145.1 GCA_016744925.1 Spirochaetaceae bacterium | reverse complement strand
GTACTGAAACAGGGGATACATCAAATATCCTTTATAGTCTGGCGGCGACAATAAAAAAACGAAAAGAGGAAATGCCCTCCGGTTCTTATACGACCCATCTATTTGAAAAAGGTCTTGAGAAAATAAAGAAAAAGGTCGGAGAAGAAGCAATAGAGCTGATTCTTGCCGAGTCGAAAGAGGATGTGGTTTATGAATCGGCAGATCTGATTTATCATCTGATTGTTTTGCTTGAAGAAGCGGGTGTCGAGTTTCACGACCTTATGGTTGAGCTCGAGCGTCGTGATTCATAGGTGGAATTCCTACTGATGTCCGGTAATAGCTCAAATAATGAACGAAAAACAAGACAGTTTCAGCAGGATATTCCCTTTATCTAAAACCCTTTTCACTTAGTGGTTTATCGGAAATAGAAGATAAAACACTAAGTGAGTCGTAATTTTTTATTCACCCAGCATCTTGTTAATAGAGGCTGCTGCATTGCGTCCCTGGCCCATGGCCAGGATGACGGTCGCAGCACCGAGTACGATATCCCCACCGGCATAAATTTTCTCTATTGAAGTTTTTCCTGTCTCATCAGCAATGATATTTCCCCATTTGTTGATCTCTAAATCGGGCGTTGTATTGCTGAGAACGGGATTGGCATTATTACCCAATGAGGGGATGCAGGCATCTACTTCGATGAGAAACTCACTTCCCTTTATGGGAACGGGCCTTCTGCGTCCTGAATCATCGGGCTCTCCCAATTCATATTTCAAGCACTCAATAGCATTCACACGGCCATTTTCATTTGCCAAAATTCGAACGGGATTTGTTAAATAATCAAATATGATGCCTTCTTCTTTTGCGTGGTGTACTTCTTCAACACGGGCGGGCATCTCTTTTTCAGTTCTCCTGTAGATTATATGAACTTCTTCTGCACCGATTCTTTTGGCAGTTCGAGCCGCATCCATCGCAACGTTTCCACCGCCGAAAACGGCGACTTTATTGCTTTTATATATAGGAGTCTTCGCTTTTCCGAAGTCGTAAGCTTTCATAAGGTTGGATCTTGTCAGGTATTCATTTGCAGAAAATACGCCGACTAAATTTTCACCTTCGATACCCATGAATTTGGGGAGTCCCGCACCGGCGGCTATATAAACGGCATTAAATCCGTCTTTATCCAGAAGATCTTTCAGTTTTCTTGTTTTACCAACCATGAAATTGGTTACAATTTTTACACCCATATTTACGAGAGTATCGATTTCTACCTCGACTATGGCTTTGGGAAGTCTGAATTCTGGAATTCCGTAAACTGTTACTCCACCGTTTTTGTGAAAGGCTTCATATACTGTTACATCATGACCGGCTTTTCTAAGGTCAAATGCTGCTGAAAGACCAGAAGGTCCGCTTCCGACGATAGCTACTTTTTTCCCTGTTTCAGGAGCGACTTCCGGAATTTGAACCTCGTTGTTTTCTCTTTCCCAGTCCGCTACATAGCGTTCAATTCTTCCGATCTGCACAGATCGCATAACGTCTTTTTCCGCTTTCCCTACTGTACAAGTCGCCATGCACTGGGATTCCTGGGGACAGACACGACCGCAGATTGCCGGAAGACTGCTGCTCTCTTTAATAATGCCGATTGATTTTTTAAAATCACCCTTGGCTGCCGCATCAATGAATGCTGGAATATTGATCGCTACAGGGCATCCCTGAATACAGGGGGCATTTTTACACTGAAGACAGCGCATGGCTTCTAATTTGGCCTGATTCTCCGTATAACCGAGTGCCACTTCTTCCATATTGCTTCTTCGCACCTGAGGATCCTGAGTTGGCATTTCCTGTAGGGGGATAGCTCTTCTCTCTTTCGGTGTAAGCGATTCCTGGTTGATTGTGGCAACGAGTAGATCGGCTTTTGATGCCAGTTCTTCCAAGCTTATATACTGATCCACTATTTTGCTCCTTTATTATCGAGGCCGATATTGCATACGTGGTCTTCCTGGTCTTTATATGTATTCAACCTGTTCATCATATTATCAAAATCAACCAAATGACCATCAAACTCCGGACCGTCTATACATACAAATTTTGTTTCATCACCAACGGTAACTCTGCAACCACCGCACATACCTGTTCCATCAATCATTATTGTATTGAGAGATACTGTCGTGTACACATTATAGGGCTTGGTTGTTAAAGCACAGAACTTCATCATTACAGGAGGTCCAATGGCAACAACTTCTGCGGGGACATTATCCGATTCACAGAGTTCTTTCAGAGGAGCTGTTACAAGGTCTTTTCTTCCATAGGATCCGTCGTCAGTACAGATGATCACTTCATCTGAATATTTACGAATCTCTTTTTCCAGAATAAGAAGGTCTTTGTTCCTTGCACCAATAATCGATATAACCTCATTTCCAGCCTCTTTAAAAGCCTGGACTATAGGTGTGAGAGGTGCAACTCCAATTCCTCCACCAACACAAACAACCGGTTTGTCATATTTTTGAATATGAGTCGGTGTTCCCAGAGGTCCCAGGAGGCTTTCGATAAACTCACCTTCCTCTTTTTGAGCAATCAGCTTCGTTGAATCGCCAACAGCCTGGAAGATTATAGTGATCGTTCCTTTTTCTGTATCGGCTCCGGCGATGGTCAGGGGGATTCTCTCTCCGTGTTCCAGATCAATAAGTAATAAAATAAATTGACCAGCTTTTCTTTCCTCTGCAATTAGAGGGGCTTCGATTTCCATCTGATAAACATCATCAGATAATTGTGTTTTCTTAATAATTTTATTCATAGTTTATTCCTGTGTTGAACATCATAGCACCACAAAATGATTATTGTAATAATCGATTTTTTTATTTATATAATAAAATGAACTAATTAGGGAAAAAAATGTGGCAGGTACCCCTCTTTTATTAATATTAATTGTCGGTTGACCTTTTCTAATTCTCTCACTAGATTTGAAATTATGAAAAACTTTAAATATTACAATCCGGTAAAAATCGTCTTTGGTAAAAATACCATTACCGAATTACCGAAGCTGCTTAAAAGTAGAAAAAAGATTCTCTTTCTCTATGGAGGTGGGTCAATAAAGAAAAACGGTGTTTATGATCAGGTAATTGAAGCACTTTCAGGGTTTGATTTTATCGAATTCAGTGGAATACAGGCAAACCCCGATTATGCGAGTTGCCTCGATTGTGTACTTCTCGCGGAAAAGGAAAATATTGATTTTATTCTGTCCGTCGGAGGGGGATCTGTCCTTGATGCGGCAAAATTTATTGCGGCGGCCTCTTGTTATGAAGGTGATGAACCCTGGGATATTCTCACCGGTAAGGTAAAGATTCAAAAAGCGATTCCTATCGGTTCTGTTTTAACACTCCCGGCAACTGGTTCGGAAATGAACAGCAATTCTGTAATATCGAGAAGAGAAATAGGAGAGAAACTGGCTTTCAGCAGTCCTTTTGTCTATCCTGAATTCTCTATATTAGATCCTGAAACAACATTCAGCTTATCAAAGCGTCAAGTCGCCAATGGAATTGTTGATTCCTTCATTCATGTTTGCGAACAATATATGACTAGCCATATAGGAAGTCCCCTCCAGGACAGACAGTCCGAAGCCATATTAAAAACACTGATTGAAGAGGGACCGAAAGCAATACTGAGTAATAAGGACTATGATGTTCAGGCAAATATTATGTGGTGTTCCACCAATGCCCTTAACGGTCTTTTAGGGTGCGGTGTAGATCAGGATTGGGCGACTCACGGCATTGGCCATGAGATGACCGCTCTCTATGGAATTGACCATGCCAGAACTCTTGCTGTTATTCTACCGGGACTTTACTCTTATCTGAGAGAGCAGAAAGAGGAAAAACTCCTACAGTATGGAGAGAGAATCTGGGGGATTACAATGGGTGATGCTAATGTCAGAATCGATGAAGCTATTGCCAGAACATGTTTGTTTTTTGAATCTCTTGGAATCGACACGCGATATTCTGACTTGGGTATCGATGAGGATGCTCCGGAAAAAATAGCCGAAAGGATCGATAAAAAATCCTATGCATTGGGTGAAAAACAAAATATCCGGGGACCGGAAGTTATCAAGATCTTAAGAAATTTGAAATAGAAGTTCAGCGAATAGGGATATAACGCTCTGGAATCTCCCATATTATGATTTTAGAGTTGATCTCTTTATAATATTCGCTTTCCATAAGAGCATCCATGGGGGGGAAGGGTCCCTTCCCCTCTTCTGAAAGATTGAGCACATCTAGTTTCAGGCTGGTTTTGAGCACATTTTCAAAATTCCAGCGGCGATCAGCACTGTAACTTGTTCCCACCAGAATGACGGGAATCTCTAAGCTATCAAAGAGACCCAAAACCGGAGGATTGTTATCAATAATTTCAACTTCTTTAAATGTCTCCCTCTCCACTTTTAGAGTGGGGACGTAATCGAGAAGATCACCTTTGAAGGTTGATTCATTTTTAATCCTCAGAGAGAAAGATCTTTCATTTTTTTTCTGTTTAAGAAGAATCGGATCAATTTGTCTGCCTATTTCTTCAGCGGAAAATCGAGCCCCCTCAAAAGTCCAGTGAGTATCGTATTTATAGAAAAGTTGTTCTTCCTCTTTTTTATTCACCATTGTCTTTTCCAGATTAACGACAGTAATACCTGAACTTAACAGCGCCTCAATTGCTTCTTGATATCGGGAACGCAATTGTTCTGATTGGGGATAAGGTGCTATTTTATCGCCGTATATTCTGGATTTTGATGGAATAACAACTAATACCAGAGAAATATCCCTCTGCTTAAAATAGTCTTGTACATTAGAAATCTTTTTGAAGTACTCTGCCCTGTTATACTCACCATCAAGATTTTCTTCAAATTCTTCAGTTGTGAACAGCCAGTTTTCGGCACCGGTGAGTTCACCTTTGCTCCCTTCTCTGAATAATTTGAATTTTATACCGGACCAAAAAGAGATAGCAATATCTTCTATGGGTATTTGCTGATCAAATTCATTTCTTATACCCTCTATAAATTGTCCATTAACATATTCGAGGATTATTGGGGGAGATTGAAATTTGAGAGTTGATAAATCTATAACACCCAGAATAAGTAATAGGGAGAGATAAATTATACTGATGAAGGGAATAATGTATTTTTTCATTTAAAACCTGAAATACAAAAATGGAGAATAGCTGTCAGCCAGAATTTTTAATAGAGATAGAAAGAATAGGAAAAAGAGAATAAGTGCTTGGGATAAGGAGGTTTCTCTGAAGCGATTCAGGGTCAAATTGTCATCGTATTTTCTTTCGAAGGCTAAAAGTACAATAGAGAGCCCTGTGACAGCCAGGGAAAACCGGCTTAATTGCCAGTTGACTGAATGGCTCAGTAAAAAGCCATTGAGCCCGAACATGCCACTTATCATATTTTTGATTGCCCCGCAGGTTTCAGCCCGGAAAAATACCCAGCTAATGCCTACAATGACCATGGTTCTTAGCCATCGGACAATTTTTAGAAAGAGTGATTTATGATTTTTATGAAGATGAAATCTCCGTTCCAGCATAAGCCAGCCACCATGCCAGAGTCCCCATATTATAAAATTCCAGGCAGCTCCATGCCACAATCCCCCGAGCAGCATAACCAGAAATAGGTTTATATAAGTTCTAATCGGACCCTTTTTATTTCCTCCCAGAGGAATATATAGATAATCTCTCAACCACCCCGAAAGGCTAATATGCCATCTCTGCCAAAATTCAGTGATGCTTTTTGATTTGTATGGAGTATTGAAATTCTGTTTAAAGTGAAACCCGAGCATATTTCCCAGTCCCAGAGCCATATCGGAATATCCGGAAAAGTCAAAATAGATCTGTATGCCATAAGTTAACGCTCCGAGCCAGGCCTCGATGAAAGATGGTGCCACTTGAGAGAACATGACATCGGCAATGGGAGCAACTGTATCGGCAATCAGTACCTTTTTGCTGACACCCAGCATAAAGATGGTAAAACCCTGACCGAATATGTAAAGAGAGTGATTTCTCTCTTTCAGCTGATCGACAATATCTTTATATCGGAGTATTGGACCGGCAATGAGTTGAGGAAAGAGTGCAATGTATGTAGCCAGTTCAATAAAACTTGATGCCGGTTCGGCATCTTCTCTGTATACGTCTATGACATAACTCATGGATTGAAAAATATAGAAAGAGATCCCGATGGGCAGAATGATGTTAAAAACCGGAGTCCCTTTAAGCCCCATCAGATTCAACAGAGCATTTAAAGAGTCAGTACCAAAGTTAAAATATTTGAAATAAGCAAGAACCGATAAATTGGAAGTGACGGCTCCTATAAATATTTTTCTTGAAAAACTGCGGTTGAGCCGAAAGCGGCTGATATAGTGTCCAAAAAGGTAATTGGCAAAAGAGGTCAGAATAACAAGCAGAAGAAAATCAACTCTCCAGAAAGCGTAAAAAACCCAGCTACCCACCAGAATGATCGGTGTTTTAAATTGATGGGGTGATATGTAATAGAGAATCAGAAACAGGGGTAAAAATAAAAAAAGAAAGGCGGGAGTTGTAAATACCATTACCTCAGAGACCTGTCGCTATTTCCGCTTCAAAAATTACTGTTTGCAGGGTTCCTTCATTTTCAAAGAGAATCACACTGGTCGATCCCCCTCTGGTCATAGGCAGAGACCCCAAGTTTATGGATTTTCCACTTCCCATGGTTATTGTGAAGTCTATATCAAGAGGATTGATAGCAACCTGATCTGAAGTTTTTGAGGATGTGCTCTGAAAAACAGCATCTTTTTTATCAGTAATATGAAACGTTGCTTCATCTCCTGTCGCGAGATTGTAGAAATATATTTGAGTCTTTGCAGGAGAATTGTGCTCCGTATCTTCAAAAATCTGACATTGTTCGCCATTGATAACCAATGTGAAGTACTTTCCGCTTTGAGGGATGAATTCTATCCATTCTGATCCCAATTCGAAGAAATACATTCCCGGTGAAACCTGATGATACTTTGAGCTGTCGGTTATGGATGTGGATGAAAAATTTGAATTCCCGATCTCCAGGTTTAATGCAGCTTCAGTCTCGGCAAAGATCACCCTGACAAGGGCATTTTCTGGAGAAATACCCGATCCATAGAGAGATTGACTCTCTATGGTAACCATGACAGCAAGTAGTAGAAAGGCTGATATAATTATTTTTCTTTTCATAAGTACTACTCCGCCATAAAGGAATTCATCCAAATTACAGAATCGGCAAAACCAGCCATTCTCGTGTATTTATGGGGAATCCCGTCGTATATTGTGTACTGCACTTCACTATTTAAGGCTTTTAGCTCATCGACAAAAATATTCTGACTTTTGCTTGTAATTATAAAGTCAGTCCCTCCCTGTACAACAAAGGCCGGGATTCCATGGCCGGAAAGTCCCGTGTTGTTCATCTCCATATATTTGTACAGCACCGGGTAGTCCCGGGCGAGCGTTTTTCCATAGAGTGCTTTGTAAAAATCCTCATTGAAAAGATTTTTGGAATCATAGGAGAAATAGTATTGAAAGACATCAACGCACATAGTGCTGGCATCTTCTTCAAATGTGGGAATAAATTTACTGTTTAAGTATTTCGCCGGATCGATTTTATCCTCTCCGTACATCTTCATATAGGTATAGATGATTTCTGCACCATAGCAGACCCCTTCTCTGAAAAGGGTTGCGATATTGTTGGTCGAGGCATATCCAATTACTCCGGTCAGTTCTACTTCAGGTGCATAATCCCGGTAGAGGTCTGCTGCGGCAAAGGCGGCATGGCCTCCCTGAGAGTAACCGGCTGTAAAGACTTTACCGGCAGGAGTCGCCTTAACTCCTGAGAAATCATCCATTTCATAGATGTTTTTTATGGCTCGGATCGCATCGAGCATCACGTGTCCTTCGGCCTCTTTGGAAAAATATCGCTGAGGTCTGTCGGGATCATTAAAACCGAGGTAGTCGGGAAAGATGGTGATAAATCCGCTTCCTGCATAAGCGAGCATATTCTGCTTGTACCATCCCCAGCGAATCTCTTCGGGGATCTCAAGGGAGGGAGCACAGGCGTCGGATATACCGGTAGTTCCTGAACCGAAGACATAGACGGGAAATTCTTTTACTTCGGCGCTGTCCGGTATAAAAACCTGAGCGTAGATAACAGCTTCAGAGCCGTCAAAATCTGTACTCAGAAACTGAATGTTGTATGTTTTTACACCATATGCCATAGGTTCGTGGGCAAATTTATCGAAGAAGGGGATGATTGCCTCTTCGGTTTCTTCAACTGTATAATTTTTATTCTCTGTCAATTGGACAATGTCTCCAGGGCCGGGAAGAACTTCTTCAATAACAGGGTCTGCTTTCTGAGGTGTATCTACGACAGTTTGAACTGTCTGTTCTGTTTGCTTGTCTCCGCATGAATAAAAGAGCGGTGAAACAAATACAAGGGGAATAAGAAGTAGGAATTTTTTCATAATAAACAACGGTTTCCTTCTAGTTTGTGTGATTTTCTATCCAGGTTCTCGATTCTGAGAAACTGATTTGTCTCGTATCGTGTCTGGCATTTTTATAGAAAACATATTCTACATCAATACCTCTGTTTTTTAATTTATCAATAAAAGATTCCTGTGTTTCGGGGGAGATGACAATATCATATCCACCCTGATAAATAACAACAGGAATCTGGTATACCCCGAGACCGGTGCTGTTCTTTTGGATTTCCCTGTAAAGCAAAGGATAGTTTTTCTCTATGCTGTTATTGAGCAGAGCGTCGGTAAAATCTTCTTTAAAAAGCCCCTGAGGTTTTTGGGGGTAATAGGATTGCATCCCTCCCACACACATTCTTAAAAGATCTCTTTCCAGGTTATCGGCATATTTGTCGAGAAGCACTTTCGAGGGATCTATATACTCAGAACCGTAGAGATTTTCATAGGTGTATAAGACCATGGGGGCAATATCGGAATATTCTTTGAAAAGAGAAAACACATCGGTTGTTGGCCCATAACCCAGTATGCCGCTGAGTTCTAATTCAGGAGCGTATTTCTTTTGATAATCTGCTGCAGCGAAAGCGGCATGACCGCCCTGAGAAAAGCCGGCGACAAAGTTTTTTGTCTGGGAAATACCACTGATCTCTTCTGCTTCAATGAGATTCCTTGTTGCTTTTATCGCATCGAGCATAACTCTTGCTTCGGCTTGAGCAACCATATAGTACTGTAGTCTTTCGGGATCTCCAAAACCCATATAATCGGGAAGAACGCCTATCGATCCCTGACCAGCATGGGCCAGAACATGTGAGCGGTAGTATCCCCAGTGGATCCCCATTGTATGTTCTCTCGATGGACGGCAACTGTCTCTCAGTCCTGTCGAACCGGGCCCGAATACATACATGGACCTGAGGTCTGTGTCACTGAATACAGGCAGAAAGACCTGCGAAGTGATTACAGCTTTTACTCCATCGGGATAGAGGCTTTCAAATTCAACCCAATACACCCGGACAGAAAACCGGGCTTTCGGCGCTGTGCTGCCTTCAAAGAGTTCTTCGTTAAAAGCATCAACCTCATGGGGTTGCAGAGTACTTTCATATTCAATAGAGAGAATCTTTCCATGGCTTTCTCCCCATAACGCTGATAATGAGAGAATTCCTAACAGGGAAAAGAGGAGTGTTCTCCAACGAATCATGAATTCTCCGTAGATGTCGAACCAGCACCTTCTGCAGGAGCTGTTGATGATGTTGTTGTCGATACCGGAGTATCGGGATTGTAATAGAGGATTCGAACTCTCTCGTTGTCGAGCCGATGTTTCATCTTAATAAACAGTGTTTCTGTGGCCTTGCTGTAAACCCAACCGTCAGAGTATCTCTGGAAGTTCGGATCGCTCGGCCATTTTGTTCCGTGCATATAGATCCGGACAAAAGGTTTTACCCCTTTTATTGCCATGTAATGGGTCGAACCTTTGGGAAAATTAATGCTGAGTGAAGTCTCTCTTACCGTTTTTTGAACATCGTAAAACTGTGCGGCTGTTAAAATCCATGAACCGCTGCCGAGGGTGTCTACCAGACCGTCCTGGGTCAGGTAATAGGGATTCTCTGTAAGTTCATAATAAATGTCCTCAGGAAGCAGATTTCCTGATTCATTGGCAATTCTATTGTTTTCTGTTTTCATTATTAAAGGTAGAAATGCTGAATCCTTTGACCGGGTGAGTATGGAAATAATCATCTCAAATCCTACAGATGTATAAAAATCATTGTCCAGGATTCTTCCGGAAGTCAGTAATTCTCTAGCGGCTGTAAATGACCGGTCAACAAAAATGGTATCGTCTTCTTCCAGGAAAAGGCCTTCATCCAGCCAGTTTACAGAGGGGAGAATCTCATTTTCAATGATTTCTTCAATGATGGAATTCTTTTCTTCATCGTCGATATAAGAGTAACCGTCATTGATTATGCTGAGCCTGTTTATAGAATCAGTCGTAGATTCTCCTTCTGCGGCCAATAGAGCTAAAGAGAGAACTTTATCCACGCTCGATTCCAGTTTGTTGCTAAACATAAAACTGATCAGGTTTTCCTCT
This sequence comes from Spirochaetaceae bacterium, assembly GCA_016744925.1. Classification (GTDB taxonomy): domain Bacteria; phylum Spirochaetota; class Spirochaetia; order DSM-2461; family DSM-2461; genus Spirochaeta_F. Next base: position 1,472 of record JADGDJ010000145.1, on the reverse strand, counting down.
TTAAACAAATCACTGCTTTCACTGTTGATCAGTGATTGAATCTGATTTCTTCTGGATTTCTGACTATTGATCAGCTGTATTCCCTTTACAAAAATATTTCCCAGATAAGGCGCTGTTTGTGCGGTCAGTTCATTATCCAGATTTACCGAAGCTGTTCTTATCAGGCTGGCAGATGTTCTATATGAACCTCTTACGAGACTTTCTGAAAGATAGGATGTGGCTGTGGTTTCATCGAATTTCTGATTGCCGTCGCCATCGGTCCACATACCCGTTTTACTGTTAAACCGGGAATTCCACCCAAAAAAAGCATTGTTTATATAATTGGAAACGACAGATTCATATTCTGTGGCAAGATCTGTATCATTCTGATCATACCACTGTTCTGCGGTTCTTCCTTTTCCGACCAGTGTGTCCTGTATCATAAATGTAACGGGAGTATTATCGGGAACGAGTATGGTTATATTGTCGCTATCACTATCCAGTTTGTATTCATTTGTCAGGGATATAAAAAAGTTCGTCTCACCATTGGAGATAACAGGTGTGTTATCCTCTTCTGTAAACCCTAAAGTAAATCCCCGGTCTTCCTTGATGGGAATCGTTAAATCCACTATAGGCGGCACGGTTTCCGGAAGTTCTGCACTTATGGAGATTTTATTGTCGGCAAAATCTGTTTTATAGATCAGCTTGATATCGTTTTCGAAATATAGAGTAAAACTCTCACTGTCGGTACTGTAACTTAATAGCGAGGCTCTATGCAGAATGTCGTCTGCCGTATGCACTTCTAGAACATTTTTTGAGCTGAAACGGAAACTGATTCCGTTGACGTATATACTCAATTTTTTTATTTCAGAAGGTTTGAACATAGACCCTTTTGTCGATTGACCGGTCAACTCTATATTGCCGATTGCCTGGCTGAATTTAATAGTCTGTGAATAGTGAAGATAGAAGAATAATCCAGCCAGAAGTAGATAAATTGCCGGTATAATATATAGGCTGCGGTTTAGCTTTTTTTCCATAGAGGAAAATAGTAACAGTAGAAAACTAAAAATGCAACCTTGTCGAGAATAGACAGCCACTATATATTAAAGGCTTAAAGGAGAAAAACACTATGTCCGGATTGGGAAAGGGGCTCAGCATAACCCCCCTCATTGTATTATTTTTAATCACGTCATGCGTTAGTACGCCTGAAAAAATCGATGATCGACCGGATGGGGAAACAAGCCCTGAAACTATCAAAGATTCAGAGAACCCCATCTCCTTTTACAACGGGCCGGAAGATGCGGCTAAAGCAATTGAGATAATGGAAAATCTGGAGAATGAGAAAATGGACCGCAACACGCGTTTTATATATTATTCTCTCCTCATTTCCAACAACGATATGGATAAAGCGCTGGAACAGCTTGAAATTCTTTTGAGTGAGAATCCCGATGATGTTGAAGCCCTGACGGCTTATATCACAATGATGGACCTGT
>JADGDJ010000376.1 GCA_016744925.1 Spirochaetaceae bacterium | reverse complement strand
ATATTTCATTCAGACTGTTGATGAAGATTCAAATCTACCCTTTATTAGCTTAAACGGTCATAAATTCCATTCCGAAACTTTCGGTAATCCGAAAGATCAGATAATTATTGCACTTCATGGTGGACCGGGTGGTGATTATCGATATATGCGTAGTCTTAGCGAGTTATCCGACAAATATTTCATTATTATGTACGACCAGAGGATGACCGGGTTATCTTCAAGAAAATCGGACAGAGAGATAACAATTAAAAGTTTTTATGATGATCTCAACAGTTTGATCGATCATTACGATAACGGTAAGCCTGTGAATCTCGTAGGTCATTCCTGGGGAGCAATGATGGCCTCAGGTTATATAGGACTTTATCCGGAAAAAATTAACAAAATAGTCTTAATTGAACCGGGAATTTTGAGAGCTGATTTAGCTGATGATTTTTTTAATCAGGAGGGACCGGAAATAGGGCTCATAGATTTTTTAAATATATCAAAAATCTGGCTGAATAAATGGAGAGTGAGAACAGATAAAGATCCATATGCGAGAGACGATTATTTTATCAGTATGATGTATTTGTACATTGGAAACAAAAATGGTGGTCCTGAATTCAAAGGATGGCGGATGGGCTCCTTTTCAATAGATCAAACACTGGGCCGGAGTCAACGCGAACCTGAGTTTATGGCCAGTTTGGATTTTCTTCAGGATGTGGATAAATTCGAAGGAGATGTTTTATTTCTCACGTCGGAGTTCAATCGGGTTTATGGGGCTGATTATCAAAGAGGTTTTTTGAAATTCTATAATAACGCATTGTTGCAAATTGTACCCGGCTCAGGACATGTTATATTCGTTGATCAACCTGAAGTATCCAATCAAATGATCGATTCATTCTTTTATGAATAATATCAATTTAGTGATATTGAAGATCCTCTTGATTTGAGCAGATCTTATACTTAGCTCTTTTTGAAAGGAGTAAACTTTTGTTTCAGCAAGTTTTGTATGGGAAGAAACAAGGGGTGGGGAAGTTTTTTATCGTCCCACTCAAACCATTCCCATTTTTCGCATTTGTCCGGTTCCATAAGCTCAGGTTCTCCCGATTGGTAGTCAGCAATCATAAATAGTGTGATGTAGTGCTTTTGTTCAAATTGAAAGATGTCGTTTGTCACTGTGGCAAAACGGATATTGGAGATATGAAGTCCCGTCTCTTCGAGAGATTCCCGTTTGGCACATTCTTCCCATGACTCATTGATCTCAAGATGTCCACCGGGAAAGCTCCAGGAGCCCTCACCGTGAGCATTTTTTCTTTTACCTAGTAAGACTTTATTGCTTTTTATGATAAAGACGCCGACACCGACTTTAGGTCTGTTCATCTTAAGTTTCCTTTTCTTTCATCAGTTTTAATTATAGATTATATCAGAATCCTATTACTCTTTTCTGAACACCGGTTTTATACATACATTCTTTCTTTAATTCTTTAATAATCATCTCTGCGCTATTTTGCTCGATGGAAAACTTAAGGCGCGAATGGACAGCATACATATCTCCCGGAGTGAGATCATTTAAGTCGTTCAATGCTGAAAGCTCCTGAGATTCGCCGGTGTTAAATATTTTCCTGAAGAGACTGATTCTGTCATTGCGTTTTAAAGCTTTTAATTCAATTTTCCAGGAGAATCTGCGCATTACGGCAGTATCCAGGTAGTTGAGATGATTTGTACTGCAAATAAGAATACCGGAGAAGTTTTCCATCTGTGTAAGAAGCTCATTTGTTTGTGTTTTTTCAAAATTCCGTTCCATTTTGTCCCTATTGATAAAAAAAGAATCTGCTTCATCGAGAAATAAAATGGCACCTTTTTCTTCTGCTTCGGTAAATGCCTCGGCTATAAGACTTTCTGTATCACCAACATATTTTGATAATAGATCTGATGGTCGCTTCAACAGTAGTGTTTTACCATTTTTTTGTGCAAGATATTTTACATATTCTGTTTTCCCGGTTCCCGGTTGCCCCCATAATAAAATATTCAGAGGTTCACGATAAACATCTTTATCATATTTTTTAATAGCTGATTCTACTTCTGATAATTCCTTGTCCGCATTAAGGATTGAGGGATCGTATACAGATGAAAGGGATTTCAGATTTTTGACCTTTTTTCCTCCCAGCAAAACCTGATGCTGATTCAGCATTGTATTAATCATACTGACAACCTGATTCTCTTCCATTTCCCGGATATTTCCAAGATTCGAAATAGAGTTTATGACATTTGCAATACCTCCGGCATTTACATCATAATTCTGAGACAGGATTTGGAGAGTTTCTTTCTTAATTATAGATGAAAGGGGTGTTCCGGCTATCCGGTTTTCCCATAATTGAACTCTTTCCTCTTTATTGAAAGGAGAAAAAGCAGTACTGCTGGTGAATCGACGTAATACGGCAGGATGCACATCTGAAATGTTGTTGGAGATCCATATGGTTTTTATGGTCAAATTATCAAGAAAATCAACAAGCCATCCCTTTTCCGGTCCTGATGACATGAGTCCTTCTGAGTTTAACAGTGCATCAGCTTCATCAATAATGAGTATTCCCTTTACTGAATTCAAAAATTGAATCGCCGTTTTCAATGCATAAATTCTGGATTTATTATTATCCTTCTCTGAATCGCTATATGCGCTTAGAAAATACACTGGATTACCGGTATTGTGAGATACCGATTTTGCGTATTCAGTTTTACCTGTCCCGGGGATACCATACAGTAAAAGAC
>JADGDJ010000375.1 GCA_016744925.1 Spirochaetaceae bacterium | reverse complement strand
CTGGCGCTTCTTAATTCTATAGCTGTACTGAAAATTTCTCTGGGGTGAATAATTGCGCGATTCAAAATTCCTTTGGATACTGTTTTCACATCAATGACTTCATGAGCTCCATTGAGGCAAATGCTGAAGAAATACTCCTGTTGCCTATCTCCATAATGAGCTAGAAGAGGGTATATATCTCCTGGTGATTTAATCTTTCTGTTCCGTGGGCTGTAGATTCTTCGGGATAATTCCATAGATGCCGCTAATAGTGTTGCTTTGGCTGGACCAATACCTTCAATGGACAGAAAGTCATCAGCTTCCATTATATCTGTCGATTCATCAATCATTTTCAAAGACTGCGATGCAATTTTTTCTACAGGATTATGTTTTGAACCACTACCTATTAAAATAGCCATCAATTCAATATCAGAAAGGCTTTCGGCTCCTCGGTTCAGTATTTTCTCTCTCGGTCTATCATAAATAGACATGTCAGAAATTTTTGATATTTCGTAAGTTTTCATACGAATAGTGACAGGAATTTTACTACTGCTGATTCAAATTATATGATCTGCCTGACCTTCAATGGCACAAATAGTCGATAGTGATTAATCTATAGAAAAAAGAAGGAGGAAAAGAAGCCACATCGGAAATTGCGATATAGATAGGAATAAATAGTAAGACTAAGCCGTGGATGGAGTATAGCCCGATTCAAAATCCCCATTGATACGGTATTAACATCAATGACTTCATGGGCTCCATTGAGAGGAATGCTGAAGAAATACTCCTGTTGCCGATCTCCATAATGAGCAAGTAGGGGATAAACATCGGAAGGGGAGCTTATTTTTTTGTTCCGGGGACTGTAGATCCGTCGGGACAATTCCATTGACGCCGCAAGAAGTGTGGCTTTGGCAGGTCCAATTCCATCAAGAGACAGAAAGTCATCCGCTTCAAGTATTCCTGTCCCGTCATCAACCAGCTTAAGTGCTCTCGATGCCAGTTTTTCTACAGGGTGCTGTTTGGAACCACTCCCGATGAGTATGGCCATCAGTTCAATGTCGGATAGACTTTCCGCTCCGCGGTTCATGATTTTTTCTCTGGGACGGTCAAAGACCGACATGGTGGATATTTTTTTGAGTTCGTATGCTTTCATATGAATGTATACGTAAAGTAATCATATGGTGCTTTAATTCTTTGGAACTATTTGTTAAATCACGCTATCCCTTGAAGACTTTAGTTTGATAGGGATAACGTAATTATTAAATTGTGAACTCTATAGTACTGGGACTAAACATCTATCTCTTCTTTAGTCAACATAAGATTCTCACCCTCAGTAATTGCAAGCTGATCCTCTGTGAGGACTTTATTTATGTCCAGTAATATTATGAAATCCTCATTGTATTTTGCTATACCGGATATGTAATTGCTATTAATTTTACTCCCCACTTTTGGAGCATCCTGAATCATTTCGGGAGTGATCTCAATAACTTCTTTTACTGAATCTACCAATCCTCCAATAGTTGTAATTTTATCTCCGCTCTCAATCAGCATAACAATGATAGACGTATTTTGAGAAATTTCAGATTCTTTAATATTAAATATCGTTCTCAGGTCAATTATAGGTAATGCTTTTCCCCTTAAATTGAGAAGGCCCTTAACAGAATTATCAGTTCCAGGGAGTTTGGTCAGCTTGGTATACTCAAGAATGCTTTCGATTCCAGAAACCTCTATTGCATAGAGTTCATCATCAAGTGTGAATGTAATATATTCATTCGTTTTATTTATTGTTTCCATATTAATATAATTTTCTCCTAAAAGTCACTGAAATCTGAATCGTCATACGTTTGTTCATCCATAACCGTGATGCCAGTAGACAATTGATTCTTTTGTTCTATTTTTTTAACAGGCTTCTGAATCAGTTTTCTGTTGATTTCATGTTTATCTTGTTTTGTATTGGAAATCTTAAAATATTGAATGGTTTTATTTAGTTGTTCTGCCTGGTCAGCCAGAACTTCAGATGTAGAAGCTAGTTCTTCTGAAGAAGAGGCATTATTCTGAATAATTTTATCCAGTTGTTGGATGGCGCTGGTAATCTGATCCACTCCTATTTGTTGTTCATTACTGGCAGCACTGATTTCTTGAACCAGTTCAGCAGTCCTCTGTATATCGGGAACAAGTTTTGAAAGCTTTTCACCAGAATCCTGTGATAGGGAAACTGTTATTGAAGCAAGTTCTGTAATTTCTCCAGCAGCTACCTGGCTCTGTTCAGCTAGTTTTCTTACTTCTGAAGCAACAACGGCAAATCCTTTGCCATGCTCACCGGCTCTAGCTGCTTCAATAGCGGCATTGAGAGCCAGAAGATTGGTACTTCGGGATATTTCCTCGATAATAGAGATTTTACTGGCAATTTTTGTCATAGCCTCAACTGCCTTATTCACTATTTCTCCACTGTCTCTGGCATCGTTAGCTGCCTTTATGGCTATTTTTTCAGTCTGACTGGAATTGTCGGCGTTCTGACCGATATTGGAATTCATCTCTTCCATGGAGCTCGAGACTTCTTCGGCGCTGGCCGCCTGCTCGACAGCTCCACTCGATAGTAGCTGACTGGAATCGCTGAGTTGTACACTTCCGCTTGTAATATAACCGGCAGCTTCTGTAACTTTACCGACAATGTCCTGTAAATTAACTGCCATATTGCTGAGTGACTTTGAAAGAGTACCTACCTCATCTTTACGGGAAAGTAGTTTCTCACTTATTTCTATTCTGAGATC
>JADGDJ010000144.1 GCA_016744925.1 Spirochaetaceae bacterium | reverse complement strand
CTTCAATTCTGGATAATTCTTTTTCTATCTTTAGGAATTTAGCCTGGCTGTTTTCATCGGTAATTTTCATTTTTAATAATTCTGTATAGTTGGAAATTATGGCCAATGGATTATTTATTTCATGTACCACACCGGCAGCAAGTTCTGCCACTGAAAAGACCTTATCAGCACCGATTTTATATTCCTGCATATGACATTTTTCAGTAACATCTTCCAGCATAATAATGGAATCATCGGTTCCGTTTTTATTATTTTCGAGAGGGAATATTACGATATCCATAAATTTACCATTGATGAGTTCAATGGAGGAAAGACTCAAGTGAAAGTTTTTAATTAGTGATGAGTTGATGAGATCTTTCGAATTTTTATCAAGAACAAAGTCTTCATGCAACCGCTCTAAAAAGTTCTCACCATTGTTTTCCAGATCCAGAATATCTATGGCACTGCGATTTATTACAGAGACACTTTTTTGTCTGTTTAAAACAATTATTCCCTCTTTCAATTCATCAATAATAGGTTTTGAATATTTTTTTTCAGAAAATGAGTTCCAATTATTCCCCGCTGTGAGCAATCTCGCATAGGAAAGTTCAATCAATTTACTCTTATCTACATTTTTTATATCTTCTGTACCCTGTCGTCTACCATCTTTTATTATTGTAATTCTGTCTGCAAAATCAAAATCTTCATTTATATTAGAAAAGATGTAAATGATACTTTTACCTTTCTCTTTTAACCTATCCATCAGAGTATATAAAATCTTTAACTCTTCTGATTTGAACCTTGAGGAGACTTCGTCTAAAATTAGAATATCAGGATTATGAATTACGGCTTTGGCAATTTCAATAAAATTCCGATTGAAGGGAGAGAGCTTTTTTACCGGAATATTTAAATTAAAATCCACATTGAATTCACTCATTAGTGTTCTAAGTCTTTTAATCATTTTTGTTCTATTTAAAATGTGAAATGTATTTATTAGAAATCTTCCGGAAAAAACATTTTCAAAAGAATTAAAATCCGGAATAAGATTACTATATTGATAAATTACAGAGATGTTCCGCTTAAGGGAATCTTGTGGTTTTAAAAATTCTACGAGATTTCCATCTAATATAATTTTGCCTTTATACTCTTTGTTAGCACCGGTTAAAATATTTACGACTGAAGACTTCCCGCAAAAATGTTCTCCATAAAGAGTGTGTATCTCACCTTCTTTTAAATCAAAAGAAAAATTCTGAAGCGCCAGTACATTTTCTTCTCTTTCAACAAAGATATTTCTTAAAACTAATCTGGTTGATCCTTTCACGACATATCCAGCTTTTTCATCTTGTTATATAAAGTCTTTCTGTGGATATTTAATATTTCAGCTGCTTTTTGTTTAGAGCCACCCGCTTTGCCTAGTGCCTCTGAAATAATTTCTTTTGTTAATGCATTCAAAGATTGTGTCGGAAACGAAGTTTCAGAGGATAGAGAGACAACAGTATATTGTGATGACAAATCTGTAATTTGAATAGTTTCGCCTTTACAGAAAATAACAGCCCTTTCCATACAATTCTTTAACTCTCTGATATTTCCTGGCCAGGAATGTTTAATAAGCTTATCAATCACGTTCTGAGAGACATTATTAATTCTCTTTCCGTATTGTGCAGAGAATTTAATCCTGAAAAAATCAATTAAATCCGGAATGTCTTCTCTTCTTTCCCTCAAGGGAGGAAGCTCTATTGTTATTACCGATAATCGATAATAAAGATCTTCTCGAAATAATCCATCGCCTATCAATTTTTTAAAATTTTTATTAGTCGCTACAACAAAACGAATATCCGTATTAATAATTTCAGTACCACCTAACCTGGTATATTCCTGTTCCTGAATTACCCTGAGGATTTTAGCCTGAGTGCTTAAAGCCATATCTCCAATTTCATCTAAAAAAAGAGTCCCTTCATGAGCAAGTTCAAACTTACCCCGGTATTGTTTTTCTGCACCTGTAAATGCACCCTTTTCATGACCAAACAATTCACTCTCTAATAATGATTCAGATAAAGCCGCACTATTTACTTTGATAAATGGTTTTTCATTCCGGGAGCTTTCGCTGTGGATGAATCCGGCTATTAGCTCTTTACCTGTTCCACTTTCACCGGTAATAATTACTGAGGCATTGCTTAAAGCTGCAATTCCCAGAGTTTCATAGACGTTGATCATCTTTACATTCTTACTTTGCTGCTCCGGTTGAAACGCATTAACAGTAGAATTAATGTGACTGTACTTTTCAATATTGGCTAATAATTTGGGCAGCTTTAAGGGTTTAGACAAAAAATCTATTGCACCATATTTCATGGCATCAACGGCTTTTTCAACAGAAGGATATCCTGTCATGACAATAACGTGGATATTTGGATTGGCTGTTCTAATTTCTTTTAAGAGATTTAATCCTCCTTTGCCGGGCATTTGAACATCTGTAATTACAAACTGCGGTGGATCTTTAAGGATTTTCTCAAGTCCGGAAACGGGGTCAGTTGAGAATTCAACATGGTAATTCTTTTCTGTAAGAATTTCTGATAGAGATAGACACATTTCCTCTTCATCATCAACTATAAAAATATTCGCCATTCATACTCCAATACCTTAAGTGGAGCATATCAGTGAATATTTTAGATGTCCAGCTTCATAGTCAAACTGGATTAAACCATCAGAATTCTACTTCAAGTAATAAGGGTTATTTCAATTACAACTGGAGACAATCCCCTCTTGTAATCAAATTTCAAGACCTTGGGAGTTACTGCTTTATAAACAGTGTCTGTGTTTATATTCTCATTATTACTCATGACCGAACCGGAAGAAAAGACGGTGTATAGAGAGTTATTGTAAAAAGATTGCACTCCATCTTTGATCGCCTGATGACCTCTTATCAACACATCAAATCCGATTTTCAATTTAAAAGATTTAAAATGATCACGACAGAATTTAAATCTTTTAGTATCCGATACAGAAGAACATCCCCTATCGCTCGGATCACTCCACAATAGGCTATTGCGAATTCTTAAATTCTTGAAATCCAGACTATCATCTGTTAATTCTCTATGATTTTTTATATATTCAAAAAAATCCTGATTGACCGGTTCATCAGTAGGTCTGGGGATCCCTCCGTGGACGCCAATAAACGAATACCGGGAGTTCATTGGAAAAGCAAGAACATTGAGATTATTTAAAAACTCCTGATAAAGCCCTATGAGTGTATTGGAAAAAGTGTCATTTTTTGTTGCAATATCCCTCAGATAATAATAGAAATAGTCTTTCTCCTCTTCCATTTTTTTCAGGTATATTGTCACTTCAGTTCCCTCAATTTTTCCAATGTCATGATTTCCCATAAGCAGGTATATGTTTTCGGGAAACAGATATTTTAATAGCATTATATTCTCTACTGTTTTGAAGTGGTTTCTGCCCCGGTCCACATAGTCACCGAGAAAAATAAATTTAAAAGATTTTTGCTGATATATGTTCTCGAAGAACTTACATTCGCCGAGTAATAATCTGAAGATAAAGGCATCGGAATGAATATCCCCTATAAAATAGTAATCACATTCTTCATTATTGAGATAATAGATACCATTTATACTGAAATTCCCGATTAATGATTTTTTCAATTTATCAAGATGAAGCGTATTACTGAATATCTGTTCTATTTCCGGGTCATTGTTTTTTTCTTCCTCATGGATTCTTACAACTTCCTGAAGCAGGAATGCCTGAACACGACTGAACTCAGAAAGGTCTTCAGTGTCCATCATCTCATCATTATTCCTGATATTTTTCCAAATAGATTCTGTTAAACCAAAAAAACATTTCCTCAAATCATCGGGTGAATTATATTTTTGTAAATGAAAGTCTTTTATACTCTGGATAATTTTAGTGGATATTCGTGGTTGAATTGTAGTTATCCTCCTCTGTGGTTTCCCACTAATAAATAGCACTTAATCGTTCTGCTATATAAGCAATATGCCCATTAATTCTAGAAAAATATGATATCAGGTCAAGATGAACTGAAGAAGTGGAAATTGATTCTGCCAAACCTTTATACAGCCGCTCAATATGCAGTTCTTTATACTTTTCCTCTTCTCTGATTTTATATGAATTGATAACAAGCTCAACTTGCAGCATGTCGTCATTCTCTAAAGCTTCTATCAGATTCCCGAAGTTTCTGTTTACTTTATATATGAGATGTTCCAGTTCATGAAAACCCTCTTCAGAAAAAATGAGATTCTGATCCATTTTTTTGGCGGCAAGACTCATGATATTCTTGTCAATAACATCACCAATGGATTCCAGTTCATTTTGAATATACATATAGTTCATACATAGTTTTGATTCCTTCTCCGTCATTTCCTCTTGAGATAATTTTGCCAGAAAGGGGATAATAATCTTGTGCAGAGTATCAACTTTTGAATCCAGATCACTTACCCTTTCAAACACGGCAGTATCTTTGCTTCTAAAGGCGGTTTTCATCTCCAGGATCATAATACTGATATAATCTGAAACACGAAGTATCTCTTTCCTGGTCATCATCAGGGAAAGATCCACACTCTGTTTAAGCAAATGATTCTTGACAAACTCGGCTCCAAAGGCTTTCTCTTCCTCCCCTTCAGGGTACAATCGGTTAAATAGTCTAATTATGAATTTCAGATTGGGAAAGACGATTAAATGGTTTATAACAGGCATAAATGTAAAACCCATGGCAATCTGTCTGGCGAGATTTTCTGTTCCCAAAATGTGAAGGGTGAACCATTTTACACCCCAGATATACAAACGCTCCTCCCGGAAAGGGATGTATAGTAGAATAAAAACCCAAACAGCTCCCATTAGCTGAAACAAGATGTGAATGTAAGCCGATCTCTTTGCCTCCCGATTCAGAGTTATACTTCCCAGAACGGCTGTGATACAAGTACCCACTGCCGCACCCAGATTGATGGGGATGGCCTGTTCGAGCGAAATAGCCCCGGAGAGAGCCATAGCAATTGTTATTCCCGTTGTAGCCCCGGAAGACTGGATAACCATGGTGAATAAAAGCCCCAGAATAATACCAAGAATAGGCAATTCAACATTTTTCATCATTTCAATAAAGGGTTCATAAGTTCTCAAGGGCTTCAAAGATGATGACATCATATCCATACCCAGAAAAAGTAAACCGAAAGTGAAAATAGTCATTGCCAGATGGCGGCTTTTTTTGGTTTTACCCGTGATGAGCAATAAAAATCCCAAAAATATTATAAACGTTGAAAACTTTGCGATTGAGGGAAAAGCAACCAGTTGAGGGAGAAAGGTCGAGCCCAACTCAGCACCGAGAGTGACAGCAAGACTCTGCTGAAAAGTCATTAAACCGGCTCCCACAAGAGCAGCTTCCAAAACCGTTGTCGCCGAAGATGACTGATTGATAATAGTTATACCAAGTCCGGTAAAATACCCCCGCACCGGGCCTTTAGTCAGAGTCAGCATGATTGATTTCATTTTATTTCCTGCAATAGACGTAAGATGTTTGTTCATCTCCATCATTGCGTAAAGAAAAATGAACAATCCTCCAACTAGTGTAAACAGATTCCATATGCTCATCGAATTTCTCCTCTCGATTAATTAAGCAACAATTATGCCAACTGAAAATAAAAGACAACGCCCTCATCAGAGAGGTTTTTTTTAATATTGAACTGCAAATAATGCAGTCAACCTGCAAATAATGCAGTTTTCACACGATAGGATTGTATTTTCAATGAGCATAGTTTACATATAGTCATATTTTCCTGATGCTGAAACAGAACTCTACCAATAGAATATATAATTAGTAAACCGAAATTGATTCTTGGCACGGTCCTTGCAATATCCAGAGTGTCTGCCGTCAGGCGGACTAAAATTTCAGGAGGAATAAAATGAAAAGGTCTAGTTTAATAAAACCTGTGGCACTATTAGCATGCATTGCCGGGTTTTCAATTATGTTTGCCGGGTGTTCTGACAAAAAAGCAGATGAAACTGAGGTGATGAAAACCGGTTATAAAAAAGAAATCGTAATCGCCAACTCCACAGATATAACCAATCTGGATCCCCAGGGATCAAACACTGCTGTTAATAAAAGAATTTTCAGCCTAACACATGAAACTCTATTCAGAGCAGATGCTCAGAGCAACATTAGTCTCGGTATGTTGAAGGACTATTCAGCTGTTTCAGATAGAGAATATGAGATGACCTTAAATGAGGGTATTCTCTTCTCCAGTGGAGTAGAGTGTAAAGCCAGTGATGTCAAATTTACTTTTGATCGTGCTTTTGAGTCCTCCTTTACATCAAAATCAGTAGCACTGGTAAAAAGTGTCACTGTAGTGGATGAGTATACAGTAAATATCACTCTCAAAGAGCCCAGCCAGGAATTCATGATGACTCTGACAGATGAAACTCTCAGTATTCTTTCTGAGGCGGCATTTGCAGAAAATACAGCAGAGGCTTCAAGCATTGGAACTGGACCCTATGTTCTGGAAAAATGGGTTCCCGGAGATTATATCTCCGTTGTAAAGAATGACAAATACTGGGGTCAGAAACCCTTTACAGAAAAAATAACATTTCGACTTATCGGCGAAGGGTCTTCCAGAGTTATCGCCCTGTCTACCGGAGAAGTAGATATCTGTCTCGATCCACCACCAGTGGAACTGAGTTATATTTCAGATGATGAAGATCTGAGCCTGATTCAAATGTCCGGCAGCCGAATGACATATTTCGCATTTAACATGAAAAAAGATATCATGAATAATCAGCTTGTGAGACAGGCTATTGCCCATGCAGTCGACAAAGATAATTTGATAATCGGAGCTCTTGAGGGGCGTGGAACAGCTCACAACACGACTCTCAATGTGGGATTATTAGGGTATAATGACAATATTTATCCCTATGATTACAACTTGGAAAAAGCGAAATCTCTTCTGACACAGGCCGGATACCCCAATGGGTTTGACATGATTTTAACTGTTACAGGAAATGAGAGAAATACAGTGGCACAGATTCTTCAGGCGCAACTGAAACTCATCGGTATCAACATCAGCATAAACAGTATGGAAAGTGCCGCTCAGAAAGCTATGCTCAATGAAGGTGGACACCAGGCTGTAATATATTCCTGGTCCAATGCAAATAGAACAGATTATACCGCCCGAAACCTTTTTTATTCAGGCAGCGGAAGTAACAGAATGTTTTTTGCTGATCCTGAACTGGACAAACTTATTGATAGAGCACTCATTGAACCGAATGTTGAAAAACGAAAGCAGCTTTATGTAGATTTCCAGAATTTCACTCTCGATAAATTATCAATGATCCCCCTTTACACAGACATACTGACAGTCGGTGCCAATGCCAAGTTAAAAGGTGTCAAATACCATCAGGGTGCAAAACACGATTTTAGATATATGTATATAGAAGAATAAACTGGAATTAGTGATAAAAAATACCGGTGATAAGTTTCATCACCGGTAAATATTCCTCTGGCCGAGTCTAATAGTCCGGCTAGTTGAACCTTATAGGCGTAAATAGGAGGTGATTATGTATCGCTATATTATTAAAAGATTATTTCTTTTAATTCCGGTAATTATCGGTGTGTCCTTCGTTGTATTTTTCATTATGGATATTGCACCGGGAGACCCCGCATATATGATTGCTTCAGAAGAGGCATCAATAGAAGAAATTGAACAAATCAGGCATGATCTGGGACTCGATAGAAATCTTTTTTTACGATATACAAGTTATTTGGGCGGATTGCTTAAAGGAGACTTAGGTGTATCGTATATTTCGAAAAGAGATGTTTTTAAAACCTATATGACGAGGTTTCCCGCCACCTTGAAGCTGGCGTTCTTTTCGATGATTATTGCTATGATCATTTCAATTCCTCTGGGAATTATGTCTGCAGTTAATCACAATACCTGGAAGGACAGTTCGTCTATGGTTGTGGCGCTTCTGGGGCTTTCGATGCCCAATTTCTGGCTTGGTCTATTACTAATTATAGTCTTTTCTCTAAAGCTGGGCTTATTGCCATCGGGAGGAGATACTTCTTTTTTCAGCATTATTTTACCGGCGATTACTCTGGGAACAGGTTATACAGCGCATATGACACGAACAGCGAGATCCGCCATGCTGGATGTTATCCGTCAGGACTACCTGAGAACAGCCAGGGCTAAAGGTGTTTCAGAAAAAAAAGTTGTAAATAAACATGCCCTGAAAAATGCCCTTATCCCCATCATTACCGTGTTTGGAATTCAATTCAGTAAAGTTCTCGGAGGAGCGGTTTTGACCGAAACAATTTTTGCATGGCCCGGTATAGGAAGACTTATTGTTGATTCCATAAATCAACGTGACATACCAATGGTTACAGGCAGTATCATCATGACAACCATATTTGCCAGTGTGGTCATTATGATGGTGGATATAGTTTATGCCTTTGTTGATCCCAGGATTAAGGCACAATACATAAAAGGCGGTTTAAAATGAGTGAAAACGCTATCTCTTTAGAGAATACGGGATCAAAACACAAAATATCCGTATCAAAGAAATATGTGAAACGAAGCCCTATGGCCGAAATTTGGCGGCAGGTTAGAAAAAATAAAGGTGCTATTGTCGGACTAGTGATTCTCGGTCTACTTGTCTTTATGGCACTCACTGCGGACCTGTTTTATGATTATGAGACAGAGATTATTCAACAGAATATATCGATGAGACTTCAGGGACCTTCATGGGACCATTGGATGGGAACTGATGATCTGGGACGCGATGTTATGGGCAGGCTCATATACGGATCCAGATTTTCCCTTTCTGTAGGAGTGGTCGCTGTAATGGTGGCACTGCTTCTCGGTGTAACATTAGGGGCTATTGCCGGGTATTTCGGCGGATTACTGGATAATATCATTATGCGATTTACCGATATTTTCTCGTCAATACCCAGTATTCTTCTGGCTATTGCCATTGTTGCGGCCCTGGGACAGAGTACCATTAACCTCATGATTGCCATTGGGGTAACCAGTACTCCGGCATTTGTCAGAGTCGCTCGTGCTGCTGTACTAATGGTAAAAAATCAGGAATACATAGAATCGGCAAAAGCGATCGGAGTTCGGTCATATAAAATTATTCTCGTTCATGTATTACCCAACAGCTTATCTCCGATAATCGTTCAGGCAACCCTCAGGGTGGCTTCGGCAATCATTTCAGCAGCCGGTCTCAGTTTTCTAGGACTAGGTGTACCTGCTCCCGAGCCGGAATGGGGTGGAATGCTCGCTGCAGGCCGTGGGTTTATCCGGGATTCCAACTATTTGACCCTATTCCCCGGGATGGCAATTATGATAACAGTACTGGCTCTCAATCTGTTCGGAGATGCGGTACGAGATGCAATGGACCCACGTTTAAAGAAGTAAAAAAGGATTAATGATGGAAAAAAAAGATCTAATTCTCGATGTGCAGAACCTGGTTGTCCGCTATGAGACCGAAGATGGCATAGTAAACGCTGTAAATGGGATTGATATACAACTGGGATACAAAACAACACTGGGCCTTGTCGGTGAAACAGGTGCCGGAAAAACAACCGCAGCACTCTCTGTGCTCAACCTGGTTCCCGATCCTCCCGGTGTTGTGGAGAGTGATTTAATAAATGTTAACGGGAAAGATATCAGAACCCTAACTCCGACTCAATTGGAAAAAATCAGAGGTTATGAGGTAGCTATGGTGTTTCAGGATCCCATGACTTCTCTCAATCCGGTGTTTACTGTCGGTGAACAAATCGCCGAGAGTATTGAGATTCACGACCACATGAATAAAGCCGATGCATTTAAAAAGGCACAGGAAATGCTCGAACTTGTGGGAATTCCCAGTATTCGGGCTTTTGAATATCCCCACCAGTTCAGCGGCGGTATGAAGCAGAGAGTTGGAATAGCCATTGCTCTGGCATGCAACCCCAAATTACTGATTGCCGATGAACCGACAACGGCTCTCGATGTGACAATTCAGGCGCAGGTTCTGGATCTCATGAAAAACCTCAGAGAAAAATACGATACATCAATTATTATGATCACTCATGATCTGGGAATTGTCGCTGAGGTCTGTGACGAAGTCGCTGTAATGTATGCTGGTTCAATCATAGAAAAAGGAACTACTGAGGATATTTTCAACAATACGAAACATCCTTATACCGAGGGTCTTTTCAATTCACTGCCCAATATTCACGACAGGAAAAGTGAGCTGAAACCAATTACAGGATTGATGCCTGATCCGACAAACCTTCCCGAAGGATGTGCTTTTTCTCCCAGATGCCCCTATGTAACAGAGAAATGTAAAAAGCTCAAACCAGTTCTGAAATCTTTCGGAAAAACACATATGGCCGCATGTGTCGCTTATGATGATCCAAACTTCAGGCTTAAAAAATGGAGAAATGTATAATGACCTCAAATCTCATTGAAGTAAAAAATCTCAAGAAACATTTTAAAACACCTCAAGGGATGCTTCACGCCGTAGACGGCATAAGTTTCACCATAGAAAAAGGGAAAACTCTGGGCATAGTCGGTGAGTCTGGTTGCGGAAAGTCAACTACAGGCCGTGCCATTCTAAGACTTCTTGAACCTACAGAGGGAGAAGTTATCTTTGATGGAGTCGATGTTGTAACACTCGACCGGAAAGAGATGCGGAAAATGCGCAAAGATATGCAGATAATATTCCAGGATCCCTTTTCTTCTCTCGATCCCAGAAAAACAGTTCTCCAGGCCATTAGTGAACCGATTATTGAAAACGGAATTATTAAGCAGAAAAAGCTGGTAGAAGAAAAAGTTCTGGAAATCATGGAAACTGTTGGACTTTCCGAGCGTCTGATCAATACATTTCCCCATGAGCTCGACGGAGGGAGAAGACAGAGAATAGGAA
This sequence comes from Spirochaetaceae bacterium, assembly GCA_016744925.1. Taxonomy (GTDB): domain Bacteria; phylum Spirochaetota; class Spirochaetia; order DSM-2461; family DSM-2461; genus Spirochaeta_F. The sequence continues at coordinate 1,154 of JADGDJ010000144.1, read as the reverse complement.
TAGCCCGGGCTTTGGCCATGAATCCCAAGTTTATTATCTGCGACGAACCGGTTTCGGCACTTGATGTTTCCATACAGGCTCAGATTTTAAACCTGCTCAAAAAGCTGCAGGAGGAGATCGGACTAACCTATATTTTCATAACTCACGATCTTTCAGTAGTCAATCACTTTTCAGACGATATCGCTGTTATGTATCTTGGACAAATCGTGGAAAAAGCTCCTGCTGAGGTTTTATTCAATAATCCACTGCATCCTTATACAAAAGCCCTGTTGTCTGCTATTCCTATACCGGATATCAATGAAAAAAGAGAGAGAATTCTGCTTCAAGGCGAAATACAGTCACCTGTTAACCTGCCCGATGAATGCCGGTTTGCAAAACGTTGTCCTCTCATGTCGGATAAATGTAAATCATGTATACCCGAATTGAGAGAAATTGAGCCGGGACATTTTGTCGCCTGCTCATCGTTAGATAATAATTAAAGAGGAATTATATGGATTTGAATGATGTATTTTCCAATATTGATACAGAACATCTTATAAAAGTCAGACGGGATATCCATCAGTGGCCGGAATTAGGTTTCGAACTTCCAAAGACTCTGGACCTGGTCCGTTCAGAACTGGCACGAATTGGAATTCCCTATACTGAAGAGTTTGGTACAAGCAGTATCACTGCCGTTATAAACAAAGAAAAAACTGATTTTACAATAGCCTTACGAGCAGATATGGATGCGCTGCCATTAACAGAAATCAACGATGTTCCCTACAAGTCTAAAATTGATGGACAGATGCATGCCTGTGGACACGATTCCCATACAGCAATGCTCTTAAGTACGGCAGAAGCTCTCAATACAATAAAAGATCAGATCAATTGCTCGGTTGTGTTTTTGTTTCAAGCCAGCGAAGAGGGGCCTGAAAGCGGGGCCCGCCTTATGGTGCAATCGGGAGTGCTGAAAAATGTAGATATAATAGCAGCCATGCATGTGGATAATAATACCCCCACAGGCCGCATCGCCGCCAGATCGGGCATTTCCCATGCCAACAACCGAACTTTCGAGGTTGAGATTCTCGGCAGGACAGCCCACGCAGCGAAGCCGGAATCCGGGGTTGATGCCATATCTATAATGGTAAAAATCTATACAGCCATATATATAATGC
>JADGDJ010000143.1 GCA_016744925.1 Spirochaetaceae bacterium | reverse complement strand
CTAAAAGAATTGTCATTTCCAATTTTATTAAATGAATTTGGATTAATGTTTCTCGGGATTTCAGTTGCGTTGGTAATTAATTTATTCATTATAAATATTGAAGATGAATTGATTGGGTATCAAAAAAAAGTTGAATCCTTATTTCAGAGTATTTTTTTCAACATGGGCAAATGCCTGGAAAATCAATGCAAAACTGAAGTGGTCAGGGATGAATTGGATCGATTGGATGAACTGTTATCAATCAGTAAAGTTCGTGCCTATAATTACATGAATAATTATTACAGACAAGAAAATAATTATTATGTTGAATATTTTAATATGAGAAAGCAACAATATTTCACTGCAAAATTGATGCAAAAATTTATAAAGTTAAAATTTCTAGAGAAAAAAGAGGTCGCGCTACTTAAGGATTTTACTGATAATTTTGTCAACAATACCAAAGCATTGAATACCTGTGAATCTCAAATAAAAATACTGGAAGATATAAAATATCACTTTACTTGTCTCGCAGAGCTGCCACCAACTCAGGATCAACTTCAAAACCGAATTGCCTTACATCAATACCTTTATTCATTGGAAGATTTAGTTTCAGTAAAAATGCGTTTTATTGAAAAGCATGAAAAGAAGTAAAAATTCCCCATTTTCAAGATTAAACAGGCCTGTGTCCCAATAAGTATACCCTATGCAGCCGGAAATAAGAAAATCCATGCAAATATCTTACACTTACACTATACTAAAATCATTAGAAAAGACTAATTGAAGGATAATTTTCGTCGACCAGAGAAAAAAGAAAATGCGCAATTGGGTAGATGATGGATTGAAAAAGATATATAAGGTCGATTATTTCATATACGCCTCCCTGAAACAAAGACATGGGTGGCTTCTTTCAATATCAGGAGGAAACTATGTTGATTGCTGTGCCTGTTGAATCAGCTGAGTATGAAACCAGAGTGGCTCTGGTCCCCGATTCTGTTCGTAAAATTGTAAAGTGGGAGGGCGCCTCGGTGGCCCTGCAGTCAGGAGCCGGATTAAAATCCGGCTATTCTGATGATATGTATAAGGAGGCAGGGTGTGAGATCTACTCATCCAGAGAGGACCTTCTGAAAAAGGCGGACATCCTGCTTATGGTTGGAAAGCCTGAGGCTGCCGAGGTCTCGAAGATGTCCTCGGGGACCGCCTTGATCTGTCAGTTAGACCCCTTCAATGAGAAGAAATTGATCAGTTCCCTGGCCTCCGGAGGTATCACGGCTGTGAGTCTTGAGATGATACCACGGAGCACCATTGCTCAGAAGATGGATGTCCTCAGTTCCCAGGCTTCCCTGGCTGGATATATGGCCGTGATAAAGGCGGCAGAAATCCAAAAGAAAGTATTTCCCATGATGATGACACCTGCCGGTACCATCTCGCCCTCCAGGGTCTTTGTCATCGGAGCCGGTGTTGCCGGACTACAAGCCATCGCCACAGCAAAAAGGTTGGGAGCCAGTGTGTCAGCTTTTGACACCCGCCCGGTGGTGGAGGAACAGGTCCACTCCCTGGGGGCCCGTTTTGTGAAAATAGATCTGGGAGAGATGGGTCAGACCGAGGACGGTTACGCCCGGGAACTCACTGAAGAACAGCTACAGAAACAGCGGGATCTCATGACCAAAGTGTGCAGTCAGTCCGATATGGTCATCACGACAGCCAAACTCTTCGGCCGGAAGGCTCCTGTCATCATTACATCCGATATGGTGGGCAAGATGCCCGCCGGGAGCATCCTGGTGGATATGGCCGTTGACAGTGGAGGAAATGTGGAAGGATCTGTTCCCGATGAACTAGTGAATGTCGGAGGAGTAAACATCCTGGGTTATGGAAAGGGCGAAATGTCTGTGCCTTACCATGCCAGTCAAATGTATTCGGGAAATATCACGGCTTTTCTGGAAACCTTCTGGAGTGCTGAGATAAAAGGCCTTGTTTTGGAAGGAGAGGATGAAATCCTCACCGGATGTGTCATTACGCGAGGAAACGCCATCGTTCATGAGCGTTTCAAGGAGGAGTCCTGATATGGATGCAATTTATCTATTTTTTATATTGATATTATCAATTTTTCTGGGGCTGGAGCTGATCCGCAAAGTCCCCTCCACACTGCATACTCCCCTTATGTCGGGGAGCAATGCCATTTCGGGAATAACCCTCGTGGGGGCTCTGATGTCTGCGGGCAGCGCCGAATCTCTGGTCACAATAGTCTTAGGCACAATGGCCGTCGCCTTTGCCACCATCAATGTCGTTGGGGGCTATCTGGTCACCGACAGGATGCTGAGCATGTTTAAGAAGAAAAAGGAGTCAGGCTCATGATATACCTGATCAACTCGGTTTACATTGTCTGTTCTGTCCTTTTTATTCTCGGCCTCAAGTTTATGAGCTCTCCTGCTACAGCCAGACGGGGCAACCTGTTGTCGGCGGTGGCCATGTTCCTGGCAGTGGTCATCACCCTGCTGGACCGCAACATTCTCTCCTTTCAATGGATACTCATCGGCATTGCTGTTGGATCCCTCATTGGTCTTCTCGCCGCCCGGTTGGTGGCCATGACCGATATGCCCCAGATGGTGGCGGCCTTCAATGGTTTTGGAGGAATTGCCAGCCTTTTGGTCGCATGGGTTCTGTTCTTAAAGAATCCCGACACAGAAGCGTTTACTCTTACGACCCTCTACCTTTCCGTTTTCATTGGAGGTATAACCTTCACAGGAAGCATGGTGGCTTTTGGGAAACTGGATGGGAAAATCACGACCAAACCTGTTCTTTTCAAAGGGCAGCAGATCGTGAATTCGCTAATACTCCTCTCTCTGCTCGGCGCTGGAATTCTCTTTCTTTTCCCCGATCTCGCCGGGATTCCCCGTTCTTCACTGATCCTCTTTGCGGTGATTATGTCGGGAGTTCTGGGAGTTATGGTGGTCATCCCCATCGGAGGAGCCGATATGCCTGTAGTCATCTCCCTGCTCAACTCCTATTCAGGCCTCGCCGCCTGTGCCGCGGGATTTGCCATCAGAAATAATCTGCTCATAGTTTCCGGTGCTCTTGTAGGGGCCAGCGGAATCATCCTGACCAACATCATGTGCAAGGCCATGAACCGCTCCTTATCAAATGTCCTGTTCAGCGGGTTCGGCTCTGCCGGCGGCAGTGTGGTCTCTGATGAAGGAGAAGAGGGCGAAATCAGGCCCATTATCTCAGAGGATGCCTATCTGATTTTAGAAGCCGCTTCGTCGGTGGTTATAATTCCCGGATATGGCATGGCCGTGGCTCAGGCGCAGCATGTAGTGAAGGAGTTAGGCGACCTTTTGGAACAGAATGGGGCGGAAGTCAATTTCGCCATTCATCCCGTTGCCGGACGGATGCCAGGTCATATGAATGTGCTACTGGCCGAGGCCAATGTCTCTTATGATAAGATGAGAGAGATGGATGACATAAACCCCATGATGGAGAATGTGGATGTGGCCATTGTCATCGGGGCGAACGATGTAGTGAATCCAGCGGCACGAGAGCTTGAAAGCAGTCCGATTTATGGAATGCCCATTATCAATGCAGACAAGGCAAGGACTGTGTTTGTACTTAAAAGATCCATGAGAACCGGATTCGCCGGAATTGGTAATCCCCTCTTTTTCAAGGAGAATACGCGTATGCTCTTCGGTGATGCCAAGGCATCAATTCAAGCTGTGGTAGCCCAGTTTAAGGAGTCATAAGCCTCTGATAAAGACGAGTAAATATCATCAACACTTGTTATAGAATCGGCATCTTTTATTCGATCATTTCCATCAGAAAGATGCCCTTCTATATATGTTTGCATTGACCATAAAGGCTTCTCCAGTTTTGTCAAAACTAAATAAAGTATTCAATCCTGAATTAATGAACCATCCGATTCAATATGTTTTAAAGCGTAAATTGTAAGTGTATTTTCTGCTATACAAAATCATCATTTATAATGATAGGACGGTTTGTATATTGTATAATTAATATCATATAATTTTAAGAGTCATATCGTAAACGTCAGTTCTATATGCCATTAAAATAATCAGATAAATGATAACATAAAATGGGGAAAATGCATCTTGAATAGAGAATAATTCAGCGTGCTTCAACGATCCTGATATATTCCGGATGTCCCATTATTATTTCTTGTCTTCAACTTCGGTTATTATATCTCGGAAATAATAAGGAGCTAATTTGGGCTGTAGAGAAAAAGCGTTACAAGTACTAAAGAGTAAAAAAACTATCGGCAAAAAACATATATTAACCACAATCTACATACTATTTGTAGTGTTCAGCACAGTTCCAGATGAGAATAATTCTTCATTGAGCTGGGGCGAACAAGCCTGGCTTGATAAAAACAATGAAATCATTTTTGTCAGCCAAAGCGAATATCCGCCGTTTGAGTTTATCAATGAATATAACCAAAGTGAGGGTATGTGTATTGAACTTGTGCATTGGATTGCTACCGAGTTCGGTTTTAAAGCACAGTTTCATGATATGCCCTTCCTCGAAGCGCAACAGGCTGTTCTTACAGGTGAAGCTGATGTTCTAACAAGCCTTTTTTACAGTGAAACACGTGATGAAAATTTTGATTTTTCCAGAATGACGTGGAGTGTTCCTGCTCTCATTTTTGTCCAGAGTGAAAGGCCGGATATTAAAGAGCTGCAGGACCTGAACGGTAAGCGCGTGGCTATGCAGCAGGGTGATTATGCCGGAGATTTTTTAAAATCGAACAACATCCCCTTTACACTGATTCCGACGAAGACTTTTACAGAAGCAATAAATATGCTTATCACCGGACAAGCCGATGCTGTCATTGGCGATAAACAGATAGTTCTTTACAATCTGTTCAGTAAAAATCTTATGGATAAGATTAAGTCTGTGGGCGAACCTCTCTATATCGGGCAAAATACCATGGCTGTTAAAGAAGGGCGGTTACTGCTGCAGTCAATTCTCAACAAAGGTCTTTTACGGGCTCAACAAAATGGTGTTTTTTCTAAACTGACGTTAAAGTGGATCGGAACACATTATTCAAATGCTCCGAAGTGGTACGAAAAGTACCAGTATTTTATTTTTCTGGGGATTGGTTTTCTGACCATGGTCATCCTCTTCATCAGCGTTCTGTATTTTCAGCTCAGGCGTATAGTAAACAACAGAACGAGGGAACTGCGCATAAGCGAATTACATCTCAAATCTCTTTTTAAGTCCATACCGGATCTTCTCTGGCTAAAAGATTCCGAAGGGATTTATCTCAATTGCAATCATAGATTTGAGAAGTTTTTTGGAGTCTCGGAGAAGGAAATTGTAGGAAAAACCGATTACGACTTCATCGATAGGGATACTGCCGATATGTTTCGAAGGAATGACCAGAGAGCTATAGAAGCAGGTAAACCGAGTATTAACGAGGAAACAATCACTTATGCAGACGATGGTCACGTGGAAATGCTGGAAACGATCAAGACCCCTGTATATGATGAAATGGGAAAAATTATCGGTATTCTGGGGATTGGCCATGATATAACAGAGAGGATTCGGACTGAGCAGAAACTGAGGGAGAGTGAAATCTTTCTGAGCACGATTATTGAAAATATTCCGGATATGGTCTTTGTCAAGGAAGTGGAAAGCCTGAAATATATCCGGCTCAATAAAGCTGCGGAGAAACTGCTGGGTTATACTAAAGATGAACTGATCGGCAGGAATGACTATGATTTGTTTTCTGTTGAAGAAGCGGATCTCCGATCCGCAAAGGACCGGGAATTATTGAAAAAGGGAGAACCTGTCTTTATTTCCGAAGAAAGGGTCTATCCCCGTAGTGAAGAAGTAAAGATACTCAACACAAAAAAAATACCCATATTTAACAACTCAGAGAAACCTCAATACCTTCTGGGCATATCAGAAGACATTACTGAGCGAAAAATGATTGAAAATCAGTTGGCTCAAACTCAGAAAATGGATTCAATCGGGCAACTGGCAGGAGGCATTGCACACAATTTCAATAATGTATTATGTGGCATTATGAATGCAGCACAGCTTCTTCAATCACCCCAAAGGAAACTTGATGAGAAAGGCCGTAAATATACTGATCTGATTCTTAAAGCCTCTGAAAGAGCAAGTGATCTAACTGGTAAACTTCTGACATTCGGGCAAAAAACGAATATTTCTGTTGCCCCTATTGATCTTGATGAAGTACTGAATGAAACAGTTGATTTGTTATATGGAACTATGGACAGAAACATCATGATATCTATATCAACTAAAGCTGAACATAAAATAATTATGGGCGACCGTTCCGGATTGGAAAATACATTATTAAATCTATGCATTAACGCCAGTCATGCAATTGAAAATGGTGGAGAAATCCAGTTATTCTCAGAGAATATTTATCTTGATCAGTCTTATTGTAATTTCAGTACATTTGATATTGAGGCTGGTGAATATTATAAAATAGAAGTGAGAGATACCGGTGAGGGAATCCCTCCTGAAAACCTAAAAAAAATATTCGATCCTTTTTTTACAACCAAAGAACAGGGAAAAGGAACGGGGCTTGGTTTATCTGCTATATATGGGATAGTTCAAGATCACCGGGGAGAGATTCTTGTAAGGAGTGAAGTGGGTATAGGAACAAATTTTTCAATTGTTTTACCGTGCTTAGAAGTAACGGTTGAGAATGAAAATAAGACAAACCCAATAGCAAACGGCCTCGGATCAATCCTGCTTGTAGATGATGAAGAGTTCAACAGGACTCTAGGAACTGATATTCTCGAATCTCTCGGCTATAACGTTCTTATAGCTAAAGATGGCCGGGAATCTGTTGATTTATTCAGGAAGAGACATTCAGATATAGATATAGTGTTCATGGATATGATCATGCCCGGAATGAATGGTTCAGAAGCTTTTATAGAGATGAAAAAAATAGATCAAAATTGTAAAGTGATAATATCATCAGGTTATGCAAAAGATGACAGTATAAGTGAATTGTTGAACTCGGGCTTAGCCGGTGTTATAGATAAACCATATAAGATTCCCGAACTAAGTCAGCTATTGAATGATGTTTTGAAAAAATAATCGATATTAACTATAATGCACCGATCTCGTATTTTGCAAGTATAGGAAAACAGAGGAATTAAATGACTTGGCTCTACAGCAACAGCACAACTGACAAAGAACGTTTCATACTCGGTGAATCCGGTGAAAATCCATTGGTCTGTATCGGAGTAAATCCGAGTACGGCAAAACCGGAGAACCTGGACAATACTCTTATACAGGTGAAAGCAAGAGCTTTAGCTCTGGGCTACGATTCCTGGATCATGATTAATCTCTATCCTCAAAGAGCTACCGACCCAGATGATATACATAAAAATTTGAACCATAAGATACACCGGCAAAATCTTAAGGAGATTAAGAAATATCTTTCCGGTTCATACGACATATGGGCTGCATGGGGCACGTTGATTGAGAAGAGGTCATATTTAACCCGGTGTCTGAAGGATATCTATGAGTTGCTGGGATCAGAATGTAGATGGTTTATCATCGGGAAAAGATCTTTTGAAGGACACCCCCACCATCCATTGTATCTTAAAAAGAAAATGAAGTTGGATGAATTTGATATTTTGACTTATATAAAGAAACTGTCTTGACTGTGGAAATATTTCCATAGAAGAACAAACTCTTACTCACCACACAATTCCATCATAATACTATTTTAGCCTGGAGGTTTTATGAGTCAGAAGAAAGAGATAACTTCACAAATTGATTGTAAAGTAATTGCAGTATTCTGTCTTGCCATAAATATATTGTCATCTGTAAAGTAAAAGACAATACTTAATGTAGAATCGAGTAAATACAAAATATAAAGTTCGGAAGTATATGTCCAGGAGAAAATTACCCATACGAGCATTAATATTAAGCTCTTTTTTAATGATTGTAATAATCTCATCTGGACTGATGGGACTCTCGGCATATTACAGCAGCACAAATGCAGTTGAAGAAATAGGGATGCAGCTAAGTCTCGAAATCTCTCATCGAGTAAAAGATCAAACTCTATCATACATCAAAATTCCACATGAATTAAATCAGAATCATGCAGATCTATTTGAGCTTGGTATATTGAGAACCAATGAGACCAACTCGCTGGAAAAGTATTTCTGGAAATCAATTAAGTATCACAAAGAAATAAGTCATACTTTTTTCAGCAACTCAGAAGGAGATTTTATTGGTTCTCGCTCGCTTGGAAATAACACATTCGGGACCATGTTGGGAGATTCGACAACAGCCGCGAACAAAGAGTATCACTACTATTCCGTTGACGAAAGCGGCAATCGATTGGAACTGCAGCTTACAAGGCCTAAAAGCGATCCGCGGAAACGCCCCTGGTATACATCAGCAGAATCAAGTGGAACAGAAGTGTGGAGCCCGATTTATCCGACTATAGACACAAATTCTCTTGCTATTTCCGCATCTGTTCCGGTTTACGATAAAAAAGGTAGTCTACAAGGAGTAATAGCCTCAAATTATACCTTTAATGTTATCAATGATTTCCTTGCTTCCATTGAAGTAGGAAAAACCGGAGAAGTTTATCTAATTGAAAAAACAGGGATGATAATCAGTTCCTCGACGACTCATCCAAACAGTATCAGCATTGATGGACAAATGACCAGAATCCCAGTCGGAGAACATGCTAGTCCCATCATCCGCGATTCCTCAGAAATTATCAGGCAGCATTATGGTTCTTTCAGTCAAATAACTGAAAATAAAACTCTACAGAAAAGAATCAATGGGGATAAATACTTTCTCCAAGTCACACAGCTCAACGACAATAGAGGGCTCGAGTGGATTGTCGTAATTGCAATACCATTCAGTGACTTCTCTCATCAAATTGAAGACAATAATATGTATTCACTTGTGATAATATGTATCTCTGTACTGCTTGTCCTACTATTGTCTTTAATGAGTTCCAAGTTAATCCTGTCTCCGATAAAAAAACTCAACAAAATGATACAGGATATAATCGAAGGTCATTGGGACAGACGCATCAGTACAGATCGGATTGATGAAATAGGACAGCTGGGAAATTCATTTGATACTATGATAAATTACATAGAAACCATTATGAATACAATGCCGTCTCTAGTCGTCGCCCTTGATAGTGAAAAGAGGATTTCTCTGATTAATTCTAAGGCCGAAAAAGTATTCGAAACAAGTAAATCAAAGGCAATAGGAGTTCCGTTCAATCAAATATTTACAGAGATAGAGAATAAAATTGAACAGGTATACTCAAAAAGAACAAAGATAAAATTTAAACATAACGGAAAAATATCTTCTTATGAAATATCTATTCTACCATTAAAATCCGGGATGATTACCGGTGTTCTAATCATTGCAAATGATATTACAGAAATTGTCAAAATAAATGAATTACTGATACAGAATGAGAAAATGTTGTCTCTCGGAGGGCTGGCTGCAGGCATGGCCCATGAAATAAACAACCCCCTGGGAGGGATCCTTCAGACAATAACTGTAGTTGAACGACGATTGACCGATATGAGTATTAATTCAAACATCAAAGCCGCAAAAGATATCGATATTGATATGGAAATAATTAATAAATATGTAGAAGCCAGAGGACTGCCGGAAATGTTCAATACAATAAAAGCAGCAGGTCATAAAGCTTCTCATATAATTGAGAATATGCTTAATTTTGCCAGAAAAGAAGATAACTTATCATCCTATCAGTTAACATCTATTGTAGATGAATCCATTGAATTGATCTCAACAGACTATGATGTTAAAAAGCACTATGATTTCAAAATGATAGAAATCTGCAAGGATTATCAAGAGGATCTTCCTCCTTTCCCCTGTGACAGAAACAAGATTCAGCAGGTTCTGATTAACATCTTAAAAAACGGTGCACAAGCCATGTTTAACGGACATGTGAAAAATCCGAAGATAGAGATATCGTTACAGCTTCATAAACAGGGTGAATCAAAATCAGATTCTCTTATAATAAAAATACAGGATAATGGACCTGGTATTGAGGAAAATGTGAGAAAAAGAATTTTTGAACCTTTTTATACTACTAAACCTGTTGGAGAAGGTACTGGATTAGGGTTAAGTATCTCGTACTTCATAATAAAGGAAATTCACCAGGGCTCTATATGGGTGAACTCCACTCCAGAGAAAGGAACGGAATTTACAATCAGCTTACCTGTTGAGAGAATGAATAAAGAGGAACAGTTTCAGAAATAAGAGTTCTATGGAAAAAACTAACCTGCAGGCATAAGTTAGAAATCGGACAAATCAGTTTTTATTCATCCGGGCAACGACCGCAGGGTACCAGCAACAAGGGGAGTTTGTATTTTTTCAAAAGCCCCGATCCTACGCCATTACTGATTTTAGAGAAAGGGGGTGCGGACGTTTTCTTGGACTCATTTACGCTAATAAACCCAGACTTTTGCGATATTCAATCGGACTTAAAGCACCAAGTGATATCTTAATACGCTTTTCATTATACCACCGAATATAGCAATCAAGCTCATCAATAAACCCTTCAATCGTTATTTCGTTCCAGCTTCTATTGTAGAACATTTCATTCTTTAGTCGACCGAAGAAGCCTTCACATGCGGCGTTATCCGGAGAACACCCTTTCTTAGACATTGATCTTGTAAGCTGTGCATCTGTCATTCTTGAAATCCAACCTGGCCATCGGTAATGTGCACCTCTATCGGAATGAACGATAGGTCGTTCACCTTCAGCAAGACTTAGAATAGCAGCATCGAGCATTGATGTTACCATTTCTGAGTTTGGAGTCATCCCTATTGTCCAGCTTACAACTAAACCGTCGTAGCAATCAATAATTGGTGAGAGATACACTTTTCCGGCTGGGAGTCGAAACTCTGTAATGTCAGTCAGCCACTTAATGTTTGGAGAGGCCGCTTTGAAATCGCGCTTAATCACGTTTTCAACAGCAGGGCTAACCTCTCCTTTGTATGATGAATACTTCTTACTTCTTTTGCTATGCACCTTAAGTTGTTCTTCTGTCATGAGGCGTCTGATTACCTTTTCGGAAACCTGCTTCCCAGTACGGTCCACGACCATGTGAATGCGCCGGTATCCATACCGACTTTTATTTTCATGAAAGATTTCTTTTACCAATTTCCGTAAATCAGTGTATTTTTCTGGCCTCATAAGGCGTTTATTATGATAAAAGTAGCTACTCTTTGGTATTCTTAATTGTTTTAGCAATTCAGCCAATGAGTAAGTGTTTCTAAGGGCATCAATCAGCAATGTTCTTTCCTTGTTCGTCAATCTTTGAAGGTTGATGCCCAGGTCTTTTTTTAATAGTTCATTCGCCTTTTCAAGTATATCACGTTCTAATTGCAGTCGGTGAATCTGCTTTTTTAAAGAATCAATTTCTTCTGATAAAGCCCCAGCAACATTTGGTAAAGATTCTAAATTGTTCTTATCCAAGATCTTGTTTTCCTCCTGTGGTAGTAATTGATGTTTCCATTTGTACAAGCTTACCCTACTTACACCATATATATCTGCTACTTTATCTGCAGATGTTTCTCTTGAACAAAGCTCAATGACCGCTTCTTTCTTCTGTTCTTGTGAATATATGATATTATTTTCGCTCCTTACAAATACTCTGCGCTTTCCTGGTAGTAGTTCATCAATCCAGAGTCTCATGATAGGGCGACTCGGATAACCTATCACCCTAATTGTCTGTGAAATACACCGCCCATGATCAAGATAATAATTTACTGCCTTCTTTTTTTGCTCAATTGAGTATTTCTCTTTTTTATGGAAATTCTTTTGAATCACACCGGTTTCAATATACTGTTGATACCAATACTTCAGCATTTTTCTTGATGGATAGCCCAGTACCAGAATGGCTTCAGCTTCTCGGTAGTCATATTTTATGTAGAGCTTTATGGCCCTTAATCGATCTTCATAGGAATACATGAACAAACTCCTTATTGTACAGGTTTTTGTCCGCACCCCACGATTCGTCCACTCGTAGGATTTATTTTCAACTCATTTAGTTTATTCTCATATTGAATTGGTGTCATTCCTTTTAATCTTTTCTGC
>JADGDJ010000142.1 GCA_016744925.1 Spirochaetaceae bacterium | reverse complement strand
CCTTTTTTTTCAAAAAAAAAACGTCTTGCCACCACTTAAACAATCAAAAAAAAGAGTAACGAGCAATCTTAACGAAGAGAAAAAAAAGAGAAAAGCGCTACATCAACGAACACAAAAAGCCCGATGCACGGCTTTTTTTATCTGCAAAAGTAATATATAATACCAAAGTATATGAAAATCTTTACCGTACTGGATTTACTTGATCTTGATCTCAAGGAACACAACGCTCTGGAACTGAGGTGTCTCGCAGGGAGGAAAGGTCTTGTAAGAGAAATATCAGTGCCTGAGTTGAATAGACCGGGTCTTCCATTGAATGGATTTTATGAAAATTTTGTCGACCAGCGTATTCAGCTTATAGGCAGAGGTGAATACGCATTCTTACAGAAACTCTACAAAGAGGATAAAACAGAAACGATTGAGAAACTATTCACATTTATTTTGCCCTGTTGTGTTTTCAGCCATAACCTCATTCCAGACAAAGCCTTTCTGGATATTGCCGAGAAAACCAATACTCCAGTTTTAATTACAACTCTTTCATCTTCTGAAATTTCTGTTCGACTAATCCGACTGTTAAGTAATTATTTTGCCCCTCAGCAAACTGTCCACGGTGTTCTTGTCGAGGTAGCGGGAAGTGGAGTCCTTATTCAGGGAGACAGCGGCGTTGGTAAAAGTGAAACAGCTCTTGAGTTGATTGAAAGAGGACACAGGTTAGTTGCCGACGATGCCGTTGTAATAAAATGTGTTGCGGGAAATGATCTTGTCGGATCGGGAACCAATAAAGTTATAGGCCATCATATGGAAATAAGAGGTTTGGGCATAATAAATATCTCCCATATTTTTGGTGTTGGGGCTATAAGAGATGAAAAAAGAATTGATTTTGTCGTTCAATTGGAGGAATGGGATTCCAACCAGATGTATGACAGAATCGGATCAAATGAAGTCGGCACTGAAATACTGGGAGTAAAAGTTCCCTTTTTAAAGATTCCCGTAAAACCTGGAAGAAATATACCTATAATTATCGAAACAGCTGCTTTGAATGAAAGACTCAAACAGAAAGGACAATATTCCGCCAGAGAATTCAATAGAAATATTATTCAATGGCTGGAGTCGGAAAATGCCAGAAAGGTGTACTTGGAAAATAACAATACCAATAGCAAGCAGGATATAAAATGAAACAGAAAACTACAACAATAAAAAACAGAGCCGGTATTCATGCGAGACCGGCTGCGTTAATAGTACAGACAGCCAGCCAATTTGAGTCAAATATCTACCTGGAAAAAGAGACCGAAAAAATTAATGCTAAATCAATAATGGGTATAATAACTCTCGGTGCAAGTTATAAAACAGATATTGTTGTCTCCGCAGAGGGAAGTGATGAAACTGAAGCTGTTGACGCTATTGCGGCTCTTTTTGAAAAGAAGTTTGAAGAGGAATAAAATCGATAGATGTATTTTTCTCAGTGTCTGTCTGTTTCTCTCTGGTTTTGTTTCCCTCAATGCAATTACGGCAGATTTGAAGGTAGATTATTCTGAGAAACCGATAATATTTTGTAAAATTGCAGATGCTGATGAGGTTCATCTCATGGAATCCCTTCAAAAGGGCTACACATCTGAAGTTCAGATTGAAATCCTTCTCTACAAAAAAAGAAAAATGCCATATTCTCTCTTCGGAGATATTTTAATTGAAGATTTCGAGTTTATACGCAGTGCAGAAAAAGATCTATTTTCTGAGTTATTGTTAGTTAAAGATAGCGACAAAGAGACCTATTATATAAAAACCTCTGTATTTTTTAATAACTTTTTATCTTATGAGATCCAATTTCCAGGAGAACTCCTCAACAGATATGACCTTGATAATTATTATTTTAAAATTAAAACATCGTTGATTTACAACTTGTACATTCAACCATTTAATATATTTTATCTATTGAATCATAAGGACAGATCTACTACTGGTTGGATAATCAGAGAAATAGAACAGGTAAGCAAATGATGTTTAAAAAACAACAAAATATTTCTATAAGAACTTTGTACTCTGTTATACTTCTGTATGTACTAATCATCATATTATTTCTTTTTTTTACCGATCAGATTCTCAATGATATCGATTCAATCAGCCAATCTTCCATTCCAATAATAATTCCTCTAGCAATATTAATGCCTGTGCTATTGTTTATCTTTATAATCTATTACCTGCTTAAACTGAAAAAATTAAGAAAGCAGAATTATCCCGGAGTAAGACTTAAATCCAAATTGATACTCTTTTTCTCTATAATTGTGATCTTTTCTGCAATACCTCAAACAATACTGTCCTTTAAATTTATTCAGGTCTCTTCTGAAAAATGGTTTGATAACAGGTTGGGGGATGCCCTGAACAGCGGAGTGGAAATCGCACTGGATTATCATAGGACTTTTTTAGAAGACCTCAATGATCTCAATAATTCAACAGAAATCTCCTCTATCATAATAAAATATAGAAATGATCCCATTTCCCTATGGTCATCATTAAAAGGAATCAATCACCATATAAGCAGTCTCCAGTATTCCTTCAAAGGTATGAATTCTTTTTTCGGAGACACATCCAGTCAAATTACAAATGAGTCGTTTCTCACATTAAACTCGGGAGTTCAGCCAAAGAGATCCAGTAGAGGTGTTGAAATACTCAGCTTGTTCAAAGAATACTCGGTGGAAAACAATTCCCTTAAAATTCTTATATCTATTCGGGTTCCTGAAAATTTTAGTATAAACACGGCTGAATTGACATTTTCTGTCGATCAATTTAATCAGTTCAAAGAGTTTCAAAATGTATTTCCCGTTTACATCATCTTTATATATCTTTTTTTTGCTATTCCGCTTATTTTTCTTTCTGTTCTTACAGCTTTTACTTTAAGTGAAGATGTAACTGTCCCAATAGAAAGACTGGAAAAAGCTACCAAAAGGGTTGCTGATGGTGATTATTCATTCAGAATTTTAAGCCCGTCTAATGATGAATTGGCTATTCTTATCTCTTCTTTTAATCAGATGATAAATGAACTGGAATTGTCGAGGATCAAGATTTTACAAACTGAAAAAGTGACAACCTGGCAGGAAATTGCACAGAGACTGGCTCATGAAATCAGAAATCCACTTACACCTATAAAACTTGCTGCTCAAAGGGTTCAGAGAAAAAAAGAAGCAGCCAATATTAATGAAATTCTGGATTCATCTATGTCTATCATTATTGATGAAGTGGAAGCACTGGACTCTATGCTGCAACAGTTTCGTAATTTTGCGCGATTGCCAAAATTGGAACCTTCTAACATCAGGCTCTGCGACCTCATTGATGACAGTATTATAATGTACGCAGAAACATTACCCTCTGTTATTTTTGAAATAATACCTATAGAAGAGAATATAATGATCAATGTTGATAAAAATCAAATGAAGCAGGTATTCATCAATCTCTTTAAAAATTCAATTGAGGCAATGAATTACTCGGGTATAATAAAATTGAGAACTGACATCGTTCTCAAAGGGTATACGAGATACTGCAGAATACAAATTCAGGATAATGGTGTTGGAATTTCCCGGGAAAATGCATCGAAAGTTTTTCATCCCTATTTTACAACAAAAGAGAACGGAACGGGATTGGGCCTTTCTATTATTGAAAGAATTATTTTTGATCACAAAGGTAGAATCTGGTTAGAATCTAAAGAGGGATCTGGTACAACTTTTTATATTGATTTACCGGTAGAGGTGGAATAATGAACAGCATATTGATAATAGATGATGAACCGTCAATAAGAACGATTCTTCAGGAGATTCTCAAAGACGAAGGTTATGAGGTTCACACTGCTGCGGACGGCTTTGAAGGACTTCATTTATTGAAAACAACAAAAGTTGAATTGGTCTTACTCGACATATGGCTTCCAAGAATGGGCGGAATTGATGTTCTTAAAGAGATTAAAAAAGAATTTTCCGAGATAGAAGTCATTGTAATATCGGGTCATGCTAATGTCGATATTGCTGTAAACGCCATAAAAATTGGGGCTTTTGATTTTATAGAAAAACCTCTCGACATGGACCGGGTCTTAAATCTAACAAGAAATGCTCTACAATTTGAGAAACTCAAACAGGAAAATAAATCCCTGAAAAGCAAACTGATGCTGGAAGACAACATGATCGGTGCCACAGAAGAAATGGATAAAGTGAACCGGATTATAGAACAGAGTGCCTCTTCTGACTCCCGAGTGATGATCACGGGAGAAAATGGAACAGGAAAAGAACTCGTTGCCAGGAAAATTCACTTATTAAGCCAAAGAAAAAATAAGGCTTTTATAGAAGTAAACTGTGCAGCCATACCGGATAATCTAATCGAAAGTGAGCTTTTCGGTCATGAGAAGGGAGCATTTACCGGAGCATCATCTTTGAGAAAAGGAAAATTTGAAGCTGCCGATGGAGGAACTCTCTTTCTTGATGAAGTTGCAGATATGTCACTCAGTGCCCAGGCAAAAGTCCTCAGAGCGGTACAGGAGATGCAGTTCGAACGAATCGGTGGAGAAAAAACCATCCATGTTAATGTGCGTATCCTTGCCGCAACCAATAAAAATATCCCCGAAGAAATCGAAAAGTCAAATTTCAGAGAAGACCTCTATTTTAGATTGAATGTAATTCCAATCAAACTCCCCTCTCTAAAAGAGAGAAAAGAAGACCTTAAGGAATTGATCCGTTATTTTATGGAAAAGTTCAAAAAAGAGGGAACTGAGAGCAAATCCATATCAAAAGATGGAATGAAAATACTTTCAAAATACAGCTGGCCCGGTAATATTAGAGAGCTGAAGAACTTTTTGGAGCGGGTCAATATAATGTGTAACGAGCAGGAGATCTCTGAAGAATCCGTTCGAAGCTACCTGGGAGAAAAAATACACAGCAGTGAAAGTTCAGGTCTCAATGATTTTAAAAATTTGAAACTCAATGAAGCAAAAGATAAGTTTGAGAAGCAGCTACTTGTATATTATCTTAAAGAAAACGGCTATAATATCAGCAAGACAGCTCAGGTCCTCGGGATTTATCCCAGCAACCTGCACAGTAAAATCAAAAAATTTGATATAGCGGTAAAAAAATGAAAAACCTGACCAAAAGACAGACCGAAGTACTGGGTTTTATTAAGTCATTTATAGATTCACATAAATATCCTCCGACCATAAGAGAAATCGCACAAAATTTTGAAATTTCGGTAAAAGGTGCTTACGATCATGTTAAGGCTCTTGAAAAAAAAGATGTCATCTCCTGTGATACAAATCGCTCAAGAGCCATCGAAATCTGTTCAAAAGAACGGGAGAATGAAATTCTCTCAATACCCATATTGGGCAATGTAGCTGCCGGTGTACCTTTATTGGCATCTGAAAATTTCGATGGATATATATCGATTCCGTCTGACATGCTTAAAGCGGGAGACTATTTTGCACTCAATGTCAGAGGCGATAGCATGATCAATGCGGGTATTCTCGATGGGGATACTGCACTGATAAAACAAAAACAAACGGCAGAAAATGGTGAAATAATTGTGGCTATGATTGATGACGCAGTAACACTTAAACGATTTTACAAAGAAAAAAACCGCGTTAAACTTCAAGCGGAAAATGACGCCTATTCACCAATTTACACGCAAAGCATAAAAATCCTTGGGAAACTTGTAAAAATATTTAGAGACTATGAGTAAAAATATTCACATTCTTCTAGGCCCTGAAAACGGGGAAAAAAAAGAATTTATTAGTAAACTGGAAAAAAATATTTCTAAAAGCTTTGGCAAGCCGGAAAAATACAGATTTTATCCCTACGACACTGAGATCGGGGAAATTGTATCAATAATGAAAAACGGTTCCCTTTTCTCATCTCACAAAATGGTGACAATCAATAATTGTGAAGATATAAAAAAGAAAAACGCCATAGATCAACTGGTAGAATACTGCAAATCACCTTCTGATGATGTAACTCTTATTCTGGTCAGTGATGCCAATAAAGTTGATACAAAAATAGAAAAAGCAGTTCCAACTACACAGAAAAAGATTTTCTGGGAAATGTTTGAAAATAGAAAAAAAGACTGGGTCATCTCTTTTTTCCGTAAAAAAAATCTCACTATAGAATTCAATGCCGTCGAATTGCTTCTGGAAATGATTGAAAATAATACTGACTCAATGAAGAATGATTGCGAAAAACTGGCATTCTATTTCAAAGAGGGTGCTAGGATTACAGAGGAAGATATTGAAAACTTTCTGTATCACAGCCGCGAAGAAAATGTATTCACACTTTTTGAAAAAATCTGTCGTCGAGACCTCGAATCTTCTCTCGATGTATTAAACAGTATAATTCTGGCCAAAGAAACTCAACCGGTTCAGATGTTGAGCGGTCTATTATGGCAATTTAAAAACCTTTTGAGTCTCAGCTCTCTCCTCGCTCAGAACGTCAACCAGTCAGAGGCTTTTCTCAAAAGCAATATCCGGGGGAAGAAAAGTCAGAAAACCTATATGGAAGCTGTGAGAAATTACAAAACCCGAGAGTTGGAAAAGATAATCATTCTGATAGAAGAATATGATAATCGCTTGAGAACTGTAAGAACGGAGATGCAGGAATCTGTCATAGAGATGTTTCTCTACAATTGTATTAAAAAGTAATTATTTAAGTTTTTCTGAGAGATACGCTTTCAAAGTTTCTGCAATTTCAATATTTATACCGGCTGTAGAAGCTATATCTTTTGAACTTTGCTCGTAGATCCCCTGTAGAGATCCATAAGATTTAATAAGTTTAAGACCTCGCTTTTCACCTATACCGGGTACACTCTCCAAACTTGAAAGGGACAATCTGCTTTTTCTTAAAGTTTTATTGTAATTGGTTGCAAACCTGTGTGTTTCATCACGTACATATTGAAGAACTCTCAATGCCGGATTTCCCTCGGGAAGATCAACCGGTTTATCCCTACCAGGCAAATAAATCAATTCATCTCTTTTCGCCAGGCCAGCCAATGGAATATCCATCCCTAAAGCCTGAAGAACAGAATACGCCGAACTCACCTGCCCCTTTCCCCCATCAATAAGAATAAGATCAGGTCTTTCGAGGTTTTCATTGAGAACCCGAGTATAGCGTCTCGAGACAGCTTCAGATATTGATTTGTAATCGTCGATCTTTCCATCGAGACTCTTCATTTTAAACCGTTTGTAATTCTTCTTATCGGGATTTCCATCTTTGAAAGAGACAAGAGAAG
The DNA here is from genome assembly GCA_016744925.1 of Spirochaetaceae bacterium. GTDB lineage: Bacteria > Spirochaetota > Spirochaetia > DSM-2461 > DSM-2461 > Spirochaeta_F. The sequence goes on along the minus strand of JADGDJ010000142.1, from coordinate 4,866 downwards.
ACACTGTAAATTGGCCATTGAGCTGAGCTATATCAAAGCCCTCTATTCGGCGAGGCAGTTTAGGGAGGTTAAGAAGACGCTTCAATTCTTCCAACGCAGGAATATTTCCCTTCTCCATCAACAGTTTATCCAGATCGATCAAAGCATTGTCTTCAGACATTTTCATAACAGATTTATCCCTTTTTTCTTCTGCTTGAAAAAGTATATTGTCTTCGTGTTTTTCCAACCTGAAAAACTCAACAAGGAGAGGAACTTCATGCTGTCCTATAAAAATTTTTTCAGGTAATTCTTTTCTACCTGTTCCATAATACTGAATAATAAATTCTGTTAATGCGTCTTGAGACTCTCCTCCATATGAAGTTCGGAATATATCCCGTCCGAGCAATTTACCGTCTCTCATCTGCATAACAGCAAAAGAATAATCCTTACCCGAGTAAGCAAAACCTATATAGTCTCTGCTTTTTGAGTCAAAGTCTACAATTCTCTGCTCCACATTGAGCCTACTAATGGCAACAATGGAATCTCGTAATTCTGCCGCTTTTTCAAAATCGAGTTGTGCAGAAGCTTCAAGCATCTCTTTTTTGAGCTCCTTTTCCAGCATAACGGATTTTCCCGATAAAAGGCTTTTGATCTTCCTCACTCGTGCGTTGTATTGCTCTTCATCAATATAATCCACACAAGGTGCAGGACATCTTTTTATATGATAATACAGACATGGAGAATCTCTTTGCTTCATCCTTCCACTACCCTTTCTCAAAGGAAAAAGTTTATCAATCAGCTCTATATATCGATCAATATTTTTAACATCGGGAAAAGGACCATAATAGGATGAACCATCTTCGATAATAGTTCTGGTTCTGAAAACTCGTGGATATTTTTCTTTTGTAATTCTGATTACGGGATAGCTTTTTCCATCTTTCAGATCAATATTGAATCTCGGCTTCCACTGTTTGATTAAATTATTCTCCAGAAGAAGCGCCTCATATTCATTTTCTGTTACTGTGTACTCAATAGTATGGATCTGAGTTACCAGAAAGGACGTTTTTATATCCTTACCCGAGTTAAAATATGACCCGACTCTGCTTTTAAGATTCCTGGCTTTACCCACATAGATAATATCTTTATATTTATTTTTCATAATATAAATACCGGGGCTAGTGGGGAACTCTTTTATCTTATTTTTGAAATCATCCGAATTTGGTTTATTATCTTTCATATCTTTCCGATATTAATGTACATGGCAATGTTAAAAAAACAAAGTCTGCACTTAATAACAGTTATAATAATACTCTTTACAACCCTGGGTCTATACTCACAGGAATCGGTTATTTCTATTGGAGAAAATGATCTCTGGAATAATGTGCAAATAACGAACCTCTCACTTGTTGAAGGGAAACGAGGTTTCCTCGATTTAACCAATTCTGACAGCGAATACAAACCAGATAAGTTTTCAGATATAATTTTGCATCTAAACAAACCGGAACAATATGATTCCACAGGTAATTATACTTTTCTGAATCAGGTTTCCTATCTGAACTCATACGAAAGCATGGGTGGAGGTTCTGCCTATTTCGACGGCTCTGATCCCCTTATTTTTGAGGCCGGGCGAAATGCTCTATTTTCTCCATCAACACTTTGGGGTGATTTTTCCCTCGAGTTCAGACTTTTGCCTGCAACACTAAAAGAGGGTTCAACAATTATTCTCTGGAAAGGACTTCAAAAGAAAGAAAATCATCTAGTTGCTCAGGAAATTCGCTGTACGGTAAGCAACCGGCAGCTCGTATGGGATTTCGAGAACTTTTTCATGAACCCCGACAATACTCTAAGAAGAATCTCTCTTACTGGTGACAAGCTGATACCGGGAATCTGGTCACATCATATGATTAGCTTTGATAGTGAAACAGGTTTACTTGAGTATAAAATAAACAATGTTCCCGCTGATAATACATACACATCAAAAAATGAAAGAGAGTCTCTCGAATTTAATGTGCCTCTCATTGGAAATCAACAGAGTTTTCCCATTGAGCTGGGTGAAAATTTTTCTGGACTTATAGATGAGTTTCGCATCAGTAAAAAAATTATAGACTCTCCGGTACTCCATCGTTTTTCCACAACAGGTTATCTCGAGTCAGAAATTATAGACTTTCATACACCCAATTCCCTTCTAAAAAGTATTGATACTGAAAGCTCCATACCGGGAAATACATCTATAAGACATCAATATGCTATATCTAATGAAAAGTTTGAGCTCTTAGGGCCTAACATCCTATGGGTTGACTTTGAGCCATCTGAATCATTATCCAAATACGGTAGATTTATCAAAATTCGTTCACAGCTTTTTTCAGAGACTGCAACTGAAGTTGCACCTGTTCTCAGCAATATTATAATTAAATATAAAGAAGCCAATGCGCCATCACCTCCTTTAAATATTTCAGTACAAAAAATTGAAAATAATGTAATAATATCATGGGATAAGTCAATTGATCCCGAAATAATAGGGTATTTGGTTTATTATGGAGAGGAACCTGGAAAATATTTTTCCATAGATAGCCCTATAGATTCGGGGCTTGAAAATTCGGTAATATTAAATGGGCTGAGCATGAATACACACTATTATATAGCTGTGACATCATATAAATCTCTACAACCCAGGCTTGAGAGTCTTTTCTCACGAGAAGTTAGCATTATCCCATGAGGTAACAGTGGAACAGCAGCAGATACAGGAAGTTCTCAACAGAGCTGCCAACGCATTTAACATTGAAGAATTCTCACTCGCCGAAGAATTGCTTTCCTCACTAATTAAAGAGAAAGACAATTATCATGCCCGGATTCTACTTGGTGCTGTGTATGGAGAAACGGGGCATAATATAAAATCAATCAATCAGTTTAAAAAAGCATTTGAACTGGATCCGGAATCTCACGAAGCTTTAAATAATCTTGGAATCATGTATAAAAAAAACATGTCTTTTGATAAAGCTTTGAAGGTATTGCTCAGAGCTTTAGATCTGGCCCCGGAAAGACCTGATATCTACTACAACCTTGGCAATGTTTACAAACAGTTAAACCGAATAACTGATGCAGAAAAAGCCTATAGAACGGCTATAAAAAAAGATCCATCTTTTATACAGCCCTACAATAACCTTGGAACAATATATGAATCCAGGCAGGAATACGGCAGAGCCATAGAGCTGTACAATAGAGGCTTAAATATCGATAACAACAATGCCCGTTTACTCTACAACCGTGGTGTTGCTCATCTTGCAAATGGTGATTTTGAAACAGCTGAAGGTGATTTTACAGATTCACTAAAACGGAGCCCCGACTGGGATAAAGGTCTGAACAATCTGGCACTGTCCATGCAGAAACAAAAAAAAGAAGACGAAGCACTAGAGCTTTTCAATAAAGTTATTGAAATCAACCCGGAAAATAAAGAAGCCGAAAACAACATAGCCGTTCTTCTTATTAAAAGAGGAGAAATAGAGAAAGCAGAAGAGCACCTGCGGTCTATCATTAAAAAAAACCCCTCATACATTGGTGCTGCAAAAAATCTTCAGAAGTTATACGAAAAGAAAAACGATAATGTCAGTTCTTTAGAAGAGCTCAACAGAATTTTAAATCTCGATCCATCAAACCTTCAGATTAAAGAAAAAATTTGTATGACACTAATACATTTAGGTCGTTTTGAGGAAGCAGAAAAAACTTTGGAACATATCCTGGTCAGAAATAAGGACAATCCCGAAGCAATACGCCTAAAAGCCATTCTTTTTGCTGAAACCGGCAGAGAAAATGCTGTAGAGCGAATAGTGAATGAACTGCTTCATATACATCCTACAGAAAAACAGATTTATTATTCTTTGGCTAAGGTTTTTCTGAAAAATGATGATATTGATAATGCCGATTTTTATCTCAATCAATTTATTAATCTGGATCCCGACAACAGAGAAGCACTATTCAAACTGGCAGAGATAAAACAGAAACAGGGTGATTCTGAAGGTGCAATTGAGCTATTGGAGCCTTTTAGAGAAACCGTAGAAGAATCAGATCTCATTTATATACTGGCTGATGCCTACACAGAATCGGGCAATGAAACAAAAGCCCTCGATTTACTCAATAATGAAATAAGTAATATGGATAAATTCCAGAAACCTGATGATCTGGACAGCATAAGCAGAACACTGGACCAGTATGAGAAAGCTGTCGAAAATTACGAGAAAAGGGGGAACCTTCAGCAAAGCCAGAATATAGATACTCTACAGAAATGGGCAGAATCGGTTTATAAGGAAAATGTATTTAATTTTGAAGATTTTCTTTTTGACAACTTCCCTATAGATGACGAAGAGTCAATAAGTATCATTGATATAGGCGGGATGGAACCGGTAATTCAAATAAATGAACAGGAAGAAACTCTCTACCTGGAAGAATCGGCAGAAGACTTTTCTGATATTGATGAATACACAGAGCTATTTGATGATGAAGAAGTTGATGAGCTGGAAAAAAGCAGAGCGGCAAATGAAGAAGCGGGAGAAGCTCCTCAAGAGCAGTCTCCTCAACAACTTCCTCCGCAAAACATAACATTCATGCCTCCGCAGACACAAATTGTCCAAATGCCTTCTGCTCCCATAGTTCAAGCGCTTGAAACTCAAAAAGCCCCGCAACCGCCTGCTGAAGAAGAACGAGTAGCTCCCGAAGAAGATGAAATAGAACTGGTATATGAAGATGAAGTTCTGGTGATGCCGGAGCCGGAGCCGGAGCCGGAGCCGGAGCCGGAGCCGGAGCCGGAGCTGGAGCTGGAGCTGGAGCTGGAGCCAGAGCCAGAGCCAGAGCCGGAGCCGGAGCCAGAGCCGGAGCCAGAGCCAGAGCCAGAGC
>JADGDJ010000141.1 GCA_016744925.1 Spirochaetaceae bacterium | reverse complement strand
GCTTTGTATTGAATAAAGAAATAGAGAATCTTGATTCAGTAGTTTCTTCTACAAAAAATAGAAAACTTCCCGTTGTTCTAACTCCCTTAGAAGTGAAGGAGGTTATAGATTTATTGGTTTTTCCCTACAATTTAATGGCAAAACTGATCTATGGTGGCGGGCTTCGAATTTCTGAATGTTTTGTATTGAGAATAAAGGATATTGATTTTGACCATTCACTGCTTACAGTTCGATCGGGAAAAGGAGATAAAGATAGGCAGACAATTCTCTCGACTCAACTTCTCCCCCAATTACAAGAATATATAGAAAATAATAAAAAGTTGTTTGATCGAGACCGTAAAGAAGATCAACCGGGTGTAATGCTCCCGAAGGCTTTAGCTCGAAAATATCCCACAGCAGGTAAAGAGTGGGGTTGGTTCTGGCTTTTTCCTTCCCGTCGACTCTCAATCGATCCCCGGTCGCAAATTGTCCGTAGGCATCATATGTTTCCCAGCTCTTTACAAAGCGCATTTAAGCACAGTCTAAGACAGACTGGAATAACAAAAAATGCCAGTGTACATACTCTTCGTCACAGTTTCGCCACTCACCTTGTCGAGAATGGTTATGATATTCGAACAGTACAAGATTTGCTGGGGCACAGCGATGTTTCCACAACAATGATCTACACGCATATTGCCAAGAAAAATAAATTGGGTGTGAAAAGTCCTCTTGATATGTTGTGATCGGGGTTTTATATAGAAACGGTATAACACTTGAATTGGGTGGTGTTATCTCTTGTCTAAGTAAGGGGGGAGTTTTCCATAGAGAAACCTCAAACAGATTCCAAAACAGCCGAACCGCATAAATAGCGATTCGGCATTGAAATCATCCCGCTATTTTCTCCCATTTGGAATAGAGCTTCTCCAGCTGACTGTTCACTTTTTCGAGCTTAACTGATAAATCACGTCCTTTTTTATGTTCAGTTCGTGTAAAGGCATCATTGATCAGGCTTTCCAGGTCGGATTTTTCGTTTTCCAGGTTCCCAATGCGCAGTTCAAGATTTTTAATCTCTTTCATCAGGTCGGTGTTTTTATCAATAGTTTTTTCTCTTCTCCTGTCAGATCCTCTGGTGGATATTCTTCCGTCTGATTTCGGTTTAAGGGGATTTATGGAACTCCACCAGCTTGAAAAGCTACCGTCGAAAGAAATCAGCTTTTTATCTTTAACTTCAATAATTCTATTTACGGTTTTTTCCAGAAAATACCGGTCATGAGAAACTACGAGAAGGGTGCCGTCAAAATCGGCAAGGGCTTCTTCCACGGCTTCACTCGATAAAATGTCCAAATGGTTGGTAGGTTCATCGAGAATCAGAAAATTGGTTTTTAGAAAGATTAACCGTGCCATCTGGAGGCGGTTCTTCTCACCCCCTGACAGATCTCCTGTTTTCTTTTCCATATCTTCCCAGCTGAAATTGAAGGGCGCTACAATTTTGTATGCGTCGCTTCGTGTCAGGGATCCCAAACTGCGGATCTCATCTTCTATGTTGTTGGAAGGGTTAAAGATTTCCTGATGCTGGGAACAATAACCGATTGTGAGACTTGGTCCCACCCGGATAATATCGTTATCCCAGCTTCCCTCCTGGATAATATCCCGGATCAGTGTTGTTTTTCCACATCCGTTTGAACCGATCAGAGCGACTTTTTCACCGCATGAGATATCAGCAGAAGCCTCTTCAAATAGTTTTAATGAATCAAAGGCTTTTGTGTAACTCTTAATCTGCAGGGCTATATCGGCCTTGCTTTTATCCGACTGAAAATCCATCTGTATCTTTTTTTCGAAGTCCTGCGGTTTTTCCACAGCATTTTTCTGTTCGTGATCGTATCGGGTTTTCATGGCTCTCAGTCTCTGTCCCCATGAGGGATCGGCTGTAACAGTGGCAATCTCTCGAAATTTTTTCACCAGAGCTTCAATTCTTTTAATCTTTTTCTGATTGGAGACATAGTCCGATTGCTGATTCACGAGAGATTTGAGCCGGTTCATTCTGTAATAGGAGTAGTTACCCGTAAACTCGTTGGTTTTTCTCCCTTCTACAGCTATGATCTTTTCACAGATTCGGTCAAGCAGGTAACGGTTGTGGCTTACGATCAGAACTGATTCTTTGTAGTCCGATAGAAATTTCTCCAACCAGGCCAGCCCTTTGTAATCGAGGTGGTTTCCCGGTTCATCGAGAATTAACAGGTCTGGTTTCAGGAGCAGGGCTTTTGCCAAGGCCAGGACATTTTTTTCACCTCCCGACAGTGTTTCTACGAATTGATCCCCTCTATTTTCCAATCCGAGAGAGTCTAGGATTTTTTCAGCTCTTGCGGGAGCGGTGTCTCCATCAATGGCATCGTATTTATCGCGAATAACTTGATATTCAATAAGAATCTTTTCCAGTTCTGCTTCTGGGACCTGGGACATTTGGGTTTCCAGCACACGCAATTGCCCGGACAGTTCATTGTACTCCTTTAGAATTACATCGAGTAGGGTGAGGTCTTTATCGAATTCTATGTATTGGGGAACATATCCTATGCGAAGTTTCTTTTCGATGATGATGTTGCCTTTAGAGGGTTCTTCAACCCCGGTTATCATTTTTATGAGTGTTGTTTTGCCGCATCCATTGGGACCGACAAGGCCGACTTTTTCACCGGAATTGATTTTTAGGGAAATGTTATCAAAAATGGTATCGGTACCATAGTATTTTGAGAGATTTATTATATTTATCATTTAAAGACTCCTCTTGTGTTTTCGTGTCATCGTGTTTTCAGATGAGCTTCAGAGGGTCGGTTTTTTAAACCTAGGGACTGAAGCTCCATAGGTATTTTCCTGCACTTCTTCGATATATATATGTCATTCTTGACTCCTTAATTTTCAATTGATTCACTTCGCCATTCTTTCAGCTGATCGCAAATGATTGTATGAACCGCTGCAGACATCTCTTTAGTGTTCTTAAAATCTTTTGGATTAACGGGGGGAAAGGCTTTGGCTTTCATATCTGTCGCTTTGTTCAACCATATACTATTTTTTTTTGCCGCATGGGACATGTTATCGAGGGCTATGGGGATTACTGGTACATTGGCTATATCTGCGAGGATGAAAGCTCCTCTTTTAAACCGCTGGACTTCTCCATCGGGAGATCTTGTTCCCTCGGCAAAAATCATAAGAGAACTGCCTTCATTGAGCATTCGTTCCGATTTTTTCATCATTTTAATCTGACTTTTGGGATCTGACCTCTTCACAAAAATGTAGTCGTTTAGAGCCATATTCCAGCCGATAAAGGGAATCTTCAGGAGAGCGTTCTTGGCGACCCATTTGAAGTGTTTGAATACGGTATACATTACGATAATATCTAAAAGGGCCTGATGATTGGCTACGAGGACATAGGCTTGATCTTCTTTTATGTTCTCTCTTCCTTCCCAGGTTACTTTCCAGAGAGGTTGCAGCCATATGTATAGGCTGCCCCAGAAACAGGAAAAACGGTGAAGGATCACTCTTTTTTTGTCAAAAGGGACAGTGAAAACATAAAGCATTAGTGCAATGGGGTATAAAACCAAACACACAGCTAAAAAAAGAATCCATTCGTAAATTGTAAGTATAAAACTGATCATATTGGAAAATATAAAATAAAATGGGGACTAATATCAAGATGCTGATTCTATTTGTTCTTGTTTCCTGCTGAAAAGAGCATCTCTTTCAGTATCTCCCCTCATATAGAAGACCAGGTTGTTTCGGGATAGGTGCAAAAATCTTAAATGGTTCCGCTATACAAGAGTTTCTGGCCATTTACAAAACAAACGAAAAATATTATGCCTTGGGTATGTTTGAGAAAAAAGAGTACACAATCGGCCCCTATAGAGTTTCACGTTTAGAGCATAAGGATGGTCCCTTTCTGGATATTATTCCCGAGCTGGGAGCAATGGTATATCAGGTGGGATTGTCCAATGGAAATGGCCGGGTTTTACCCATTCTGGAATGTGATTCTGCGAATGAATTGATTAATAACCCCTGGTTTAGAGGGCGAATTCTCTTCCCCTTCAACGATAGAATCCCTAGTGGACACTACTCTTTTGACGGGACTGAATATCAATTTCCCATTAATTCTGAGGAGGATCAGTCATCCATTCATGGTCTGGTTTATCAGAGGGAATTCTCATTTGTATCCTGGACTGAACAGGAGAATTCCGCTTCTATATCCTATAACATTTCTATAGATAAAACGGATTATTCTTACTATCCCTTTTCTGTTGATTTGACTGTTGTTTATACTCTGGGTTTAAGTGATTTTTCTATATGTTATACAGTTGTGAACCGCGATGAAAAATCTCTTCCCTTTGCCTTGGGATGGCATCCCTATTTCACTCTGGATACAGAGATAAATTCCCTTCAATTATTGTGCGACGGGGATTCTTATGTTGCTGTTGATGCGGATCTCAATCCCACTGGAGAAATAGTTCCTGTAAAGGGAAGCGACTTCGACTTTTCTCTTATGAAAGAGATTGGTAATGGAGAGCTCGATATTGCATTAACATCATCAGATTCAGGAAAAACAGTGTTGAAAGATGATAAAAACAGTCTGGAACTCACTTTTGACAGGGATCTTTTCTCTTTTATACAGCTTTTTACTCCTCCTGGTAGAACATCCATAGCCATTGAACCCATTAGTGCCGCAACAAATTCCTTTAATCTTCATGGGCTGGGAAAAATTGTCCTCTGTCCCCGGGAAGAGCGCTCGGGGTCTGTTTCAATCAGCTTGAAGAGCAGCCTTTGATTCTGTATCATAGATAATATGGAAAATAATTTATCAGGATACATCAAAGAAAATAAACATCACCTTCCGGTCAGAGTCTATTACAGCGATACGGATATGGGAGGAGTGGTCTATCACAGTCGCTACCTCGATATGGCAGAACACGGTAGAACCGAACTACTTCGCTGTTTAGGAGGGCATCAGAAGGATCTTGTGGAAGAACAGGACATGATCTTTGTGGTGAAATCACTCTTTATCGATTACAAAAAACCGGCTCTCATGGATGATCTGCTGCTTGTGGTCACCACTGTGACCAAATGTGAGAGATTCAAACTGATTTTCCATCAGGAAATATGCCGGGGTGAGGAAGTCCTTTCGACGCTCGATGTCAAAGCGGGATCCATCTCCAAAGAATCGGGGCGCCCTGTTCCTATGCCCGATATGGTTAAAACCGAGTTGCTTGAAGTGCAGCAGGTCGGTTAATTTCCATTCTCCATGAAACTGGTGTAGAACAGCATTTCCTAATAGTTTAAAATCAGGTTATGGATAAAACAATATGCATAATAAATGCTGATATATATACGGGAATTACCAATATTCCCAATGGTGTTCTCATTATAAAAAATGACAAAATAGAAGATGTAGTGGGCAGTGAGAGGTTCGGTAAAATGACCATGCCCGCGGGAACTGAATACATCGATATACAAGGCAATACACTTTGCGCCGGTTTCATAGATACTCATATTCACGGCTTTGGTGGATTTGAAACTTCCGATGCAGAAGAAGAGGCGTTTTTACAGATGTCTTTAGGGTTGACCGCTTTCGGTGTCACATCATTTTGCCCGACCATATACACACAGGAAGAGAGTCGGTTGGCGGAATCTGTACGGGTCGGTGTCGGGGCAATAGGCAAAGAGTCCGGTGCACATATCGCCGGCCTTCATCTTGAGGGACCTTTTATTTCGAGAAAGCAGATCGGAGCCCAGGAGGAAGCGGCGTTAAAAGAGGTCGATATGGATCTTATGGCCCGGTATAATCAATTGGGACAGGGACATATTTCACTTATGACTGTCGCTCCGGAATTGAAGAATATGAGGGAGCTCGCCCTATACTGTATTAAGAAGGGAATAACCCTTTCCGCAGGTCATACAAACGCCACATATGAAAATATGCTCGAAGGGATGCAGGCGGGAATACTGCATTCGACTCACTTTTTCAATGCCATGAGAAAACTCCATCACCGCGACCCCGGTTGTGTTGGTGCCATCCTGATTCATCCGGAAATTTCCTGTGAAATTATAGCTGATGGTCAACATGTACATCCCGCTCTAATTAAATTGTTATACCGCGATAAACCGGTCGATAAAATTGTGCTCGTGACAGATGCTCTTTGTCCCACAATGCAGAAAGAAGGGGTTCTCAAGGCCAACAAAGAAGAGGTCTATTTTAAGGATGATGTTTTTTTTAAAGTTTCCGATGATGTTATTGCCGGATCTTCGCTGACCATGATGAAGGGAATTCAAAATCTTGTTTCCTGGGGCATCCCGCTGTCCGATGCCATAATGATGGCTACTACCAATCCCGCCCGTGTTATTGGACTGGATAAAGAAGCCGGTTTGCTTATTCCCGGTCACCGGGCGGATATTACTGCCTTTAACAGTGATTTTGAGACCACTTTAACCTTAGTTGACGGCAGAATTCTCTACAGGAAAAGTTAAGAGTGTTCTCTTCCATTTTTTCCAGGCGTTTTCTCGTCCATCTCTTTTTATCTCTCCTCATCACGGGGTTGATCCAGGTCCTGCTTCTCGGTATCTTTACTATGCTTTTTTCCACCAATCTCATCAATGATACCTACAGCTCTCAGTCGACTGGACGGATGGAACTTCTCGTCAATAAAGTTAATAAGACGGTTTCCTCTTACAGGGAAGCCAATCTGAGATTGTCAAAAAATGAACGGATTCTCTCGGCGCTCTTTGCCTCTCAAAAACCTCAGGAGGATGAGATCTCTTTTCTCTATCAGGATCTCTACAAGAACCTCTCGGGACGAATCGATGATGTCTCTGTTCATTTTCTCAATCAGAATGGAAAACGGATCTATTCTACACATGTTTTGCCTCCTATATACAATCCCAACTCATCTGAACAATCTCTCTCCACTTTTCTCAAGCTGAAGCACGGTCGGGAGACATTTCCCATGGTGGATAGTTTTGTCAATCCCAAGGGGAATCAGGTTGCCATTTCTCTTTTTCGCCAATTGTTTCGTGAAGATGGCCAGAGGGGATTTATCATAACAGATCTCAATATTGAGCCGCTTATCGAAGAGCTAGAGGTGATAAATGCGGGGTTTTTTAACAATATCTATCTGCTGGATAATATCAATTACAAATACGTCAGTTTGTACCGCGAAGGGGATTTCGGGAACTATTCCGGTCTCGGATGGGAGATCCCCCGGGGAGAATCCGGGGTTTTAATTACAGAGAACAAATTGATAGCTTATGCTTCTCTTTATCCCGAGGAACTGACTCTTGCCGCATCGTTGACAATCGGTACTGTCACGGCCAACCTCACTCTTATCACTAGATTGATACTGATAATCTCAATTGTCGGGCTCATTCTCTCATCGATTATGGCCTATGCTCTGGCCAAAAAAATCTCACACCCTGTTACTGCTCTGGTCAATGCCATGAAAAAGATGGAAAAGGGAGATTTTACTGTTCAGATCGAAGAGTTTCGCGAAGATGAATTCGAAATTCTCTTTCATGGATTTAATGAAATGAGTACACAGATCCATTCTCTTATGAATGCCCGTGTAGCGAGGGAAAAAGCACTGCGCACAGCCGAAAGAAAGGCTCTCCAGTCTCAGATCAATCCCCATTTTTTATACAACACCCTCAACACGGTAAAAGCCATATCAAAACTTCGAGGTGTCGATGAAATAACATCAATTGTGACAAAATTGGGAAAACTTTTGAGGGATTCTATCGATTCAGAAGAAGAATTTACAACTGTAGAGCAGAGCATCGATTTGGTTGAAGCTTATCTCCATATTCAGAAAATACGTTATGGTGATAAATTTAACTGGATGATAGACATTGATGAATCTTTAAATTCTTTCTGCATTCCCCGACTGATTATCCAGCCCATTGTGGAAAACTCAGTTATACATGGTCTCGAGCATTTGACCGGTGATCAATTGATCACCATCAGAGGACAGGCAGATCCTCCGCAGATCTCCATTACTGACAACGGTGGTTTTATGACAGAAGAAATGTGGAAAAAATCGCTTGAAGGTAATCATGGTGTCGGTTTGAAAAATGTTCACAATCGTCTGAAACTCTACTACGGTGATTCGGCCGGTTTGACTATGAAAAAAAGCCCGGGGAGCTCGGTTGTGATCGTTCACCTCGGTTCTGAGTTCGAGGTAGACAAATGAAACTCAAAGTGTTGATCGTTGAAGATGAGGAGTTGATCCGCAATGAGATTCTATTGACAACTCCCTGGGAAACTTACTCCTGTGAAGTTGTCGGCGCTGCGGAAAACGGATTGATCGGCGAGGAATTATTTCATCAGCTGAAGCCGGACATTGTCATTACGGACATCCGAATGCCCGGACAGGACGGCATTGAAATGCTCGGTAGGATCAACCCCGCAGCGGCTCTCATCCTTACTGGGCACAGTGATTTTTCCTATGCGAGAAAGGCTATTAAACTGGGTGTGCACGACTATATTTTAAAACCTGTAGACGATGATGAGTTTTATAACTCGCTTAAAAAAATAAGTGAAAAATTGCTCCAGATGAGAACTGAAATCTCATCATTCAGAGAATATGTGCAACAGCCCGAAGGTGATAAACAGGACTTTTATATCAATAAAACGATTGAGTATATTCATCGGAAATTCGCGTCGGATATCTCGCTCTGTGATGCCTCTGATCATATTGGAATTACAGAGAGTTATCTCTCCCGACTGTTTAAGAGTAAAACGGGATATTCTTATCTTGAGTACTTACGGCAGCACCGAATAAAAAAAGCCCTGGAACTAATGAGGAACCAGGGCAGGAGAATTAATGAAGTGGCGCGGGATACAGGATTCCGCGACATGAGTTACTTCAGTAGTGTTTTTAAAAAATATGTCGGAGTCTCTCCCAGCCAATACCAGAATGGTATCAGACAGGAAGACTGAGCTCTTCTCGTAGAGTGTCGAAATCTTTGAATAGAATAGATTTAATACCCAGAGATTCGGCGGCACTCACATTTTCAGAAAAATCATCGATAAATACAGTATCAGCCACGCTGTATCCCTCTTCTTCGAGGATCTGTTTCCAGAACTGCCCATCCGGTTTTGCAACACCCATTAAATGTGAGGCATATACTTTATGAAAACATTCGTAATCCCCTCTGTTCAGACTGAATTGCCAATGGGGGGCGATGGTGTTTGAACCGCAGACAACTCTGTTGCCCGTTTTTAGTGAATTTATTAGATTGACCATTGTATTGTCCAGTTCGGGATTAAAGCGCAACCCCCATTGAGGTGCCGCGATCTCAGTTCCATACTTCTCGTTGAAACTTGTCCAATATTGCAATTCATCTATTTTACCCGAAGAATAATCATCCATGAACGATTCGCGATAAAGAGTCATGACATCCAGATTTAACTTATGAGCCTTCAAAATATCCGCCATTTCGAATACATTTTTCAGGACGACTCCACCCATATCAAAAATGTATAACATCAGCCTTTCCTCGAAGAGAATACAGCCGATCCGCCTATAAAATATTCCGATAAGGCAAAAAATAGAATAAACATGGGGATACTGGCCAACAGGGCAATGGCCATCATGGCTCCTTCATCACTGTGTTTTTCCGCGGTGAACTTTACGATATAAAGAGGTATAGTCTTCATCTTTTCTGACTGCACCACCAATAAGGGCCAGAGAAGATTGTCCCACTGAGCTCTAAAAGCCAAAATAGATAAGGTGGCAATGGTTGGCATACTGTTGGGAAATATAATAGACCAGAAAATCCTCAGCTCGCCCATTCCATCGATTCGCGCTGCTTCAATAAATTCGTCGGGGAAGGTGATCAGATACTGTCGCATCATAAATACACCGAAGGCATTCACCATAAAGGGGATGATGAGTCCACCATAACTGTTCTGTAATCCAATTTTAGTTGTTACGAGGTAAAGGGGGATCATAATCGCCTCAAAGGGGATCATCATCGTAGCCATGATCATAAGGAAGAGAACTGTTCTTCCGCGAAATCTGAACTTGGCCAATCCGTAACCGGTCATACAGGCGAGAAGTACGGTGGTTATTGTTACAGCTCCCGCCACTATGATCGAATTGAGAATGTTTCTGGGAAACATGAATCGGCCATCATTTCCGGCAATGGCTTTATAAAAGTTGGGCCAGTGCAGTGTTGTCGGGATCCAACGGTAGGGCATTTTTACGATCTCTTTCGAGGGCATAAAGGATGCCGTTATCATAAACACCAATGGTGCAATTGTAAAAATGACAAAAACTGTCAATATGGCATAGATTACTATTTTTGCCGATTTTTCACGGAGTGTTGTATTAAAATTCATTATTGGTCTCTCCCCTTAATAACTGACTTCATCAGATTTGGATGTTGAAAACTGAAGCCATGTAAAAAAGAGCATTATGGCAAAGAGGATAATACTCATGGCGCTGGCTCTTCCTATGCGAAAATCCCGGATTCCCGTGTTGTAAATATTCAATGTTATGACATTGATCGGAGCCTGAGGTGCACCGGATTGCGTAAACAGATATTGAGTGGAGAATGTTTTCAGGCACTGGAGCATACTCATGATCGATACGAGTACAACAGTGGGGCGGAGTAGGGGAAAGGTTATTCTCCAGAACATATTCCAGGCGGAAGATCCGTCAATTTTAGCTGCTTCATAAAGCGAGTGGGGAATATTGGCCAGACCTGAAATAAATATAATGACAAAATAACCGATGTATTTCCAGAAATAAACCACCATGGTGGATATGCGCACAGTAATGCTGTTGGCAAGCCATCTATGATCGATTCCCGGTGTATTCATTATGGCATTGACCCACTGGTTTCCCAATCCTCTCGGATCGAATATAAGCAGCCAGATTGCCGCTGAAACAACTGATGATATGACGGCCGGAGTGTAATAGGCCATTTGAAAAAAGCGTCGAGCTTTTGATATATTCATGATAAAGGCAGCCAGCATCAGGCTGATAATGAGTAGGGGAAGAAAGGTTCCCAGTGCAAAGACAAAGGTGGCTTCAACGGAGTTCCAAAAGTCTGCCGATTTGAGTAGATAGATGTAGTTCTTAAGACCGACAAAATCGGGTTTTTTGAGTGAGAGAAGATTCTTCTTGAATAAACTTGTGTATAACGCCATTGAAATGGGATAAAAGCTGAACACGGCAAAGAATGCTATTGCGGGGGCCACAAAAACAAGTCCCCATCGTGCCAGTTTCCGGTCTATTTTTCCGGTTGTCTGTTTTTTAGCCATAAAAAAATCTCCTGATAAAAAAGAGACCCGGTTTAATACACCGGATCTCTTTAGATAATTACATTTCGTCTAATAATTCTTGAGCTTTTGCTTTAAGAGTGGCATGTGCCTGAACAGGAGAAATTCCTGATAACATGACAGATTCTACAGCTTCTTTAACGATCTCTTCCATTTTTGCACCATTTTCTGCAGTGTACACTACTTTGGCTCTGGCGAGGTCATCAACAAATACATCAGAATAAGGCATGTTCTTGAAAGTTTCAGATGCCATCAACTTTTTAGTAGGAGGAATGATGTTTACCGCTTTCAGATATTCTTCATCGTGGTCCATCATGTACTTAGTGAATTTCCAGGCCATTTCGATTTCTCGATCTGTGTTCTGGGCATTTACCATGTAGTACTGTCCGTAGAATGTGTTGGAAACATCATTTACAGCATTTTCGAATGTGGGGAAGGGAATAATCATCCAATCGCCGCTATCGTAAAATTCCTGGTTATCACTTCTGATTCTCGCTTCCTGATAGAGACCTGAAAGACACATAGCCATATCATCGTTGTCCATATTGAACAGTTTTCTGGCATTTTTATAGGTAGGAGATCCCAGGTTTCGACCGTTTGGTCCCCATTCCTGCATAAATGTCAGGAAGTCAATCCAGGCTTTGTCGTTGATGATGGCAGTTTTTCCATCTTCACTGACAAGCTCTCCACCGAGCTGCTCAACCATGGGAATCATTGAAATCAAATAGTATGGGTACCGGAAGTCAAATCCACGTCGAGTGATGATTTCACCATCTCTCTTGATCAGTTTTTCAGAGATATCAGCCATTTCTTCCCAAGTTTTGGGATAATCTTTTTCCGCATCGAGTCCAGCGTCGGCAAATACTCTTTTATTCACATAGATAGCCCAGTTGTTCAATTCAAGAGGCATTCCATAAATCTGACCGTCAATATAAACAGAATCCATTGATCCATCCATATAC
>JADGDJ010000374.1 GCA_016744925.1 Spirochaetaceae bacterium | reverse complement strand
ATCAATATCATGGGCATCGAAGATCTTAAAAAAGTGAGCAGAACCGACCGATATCTGGAGCTGGGGGCAACTGTAACAATCAGCCGCATACTGGAATTGGGAAAATCCAGAATCCCCGAAGCTCTCTATACAGCCCTAAAGCAACTGGCTCCGCCTCAAATCAGAAATATGGCGACCATTGGTGGCAATATCTGTGTCATCGAGAATAAAATGGATCTATTTCCAGTACTTCATATTCATGATGCTCAGATTGAGTTGAGAAAACAGAAGGACACAAGGGCGACAAGAAGACTGCTGAAGGGAGATTCAAAATGGATACCCGCATCGAGATTCATCAATAATAATGGTAAGTTGAATATTTCGCCGGGGGAAATTCTCACAAGGATACGCATCCCCAATGACAATTGGCCCTATCAGACTTATACAAAAATCGGGGGGAAATCGTCACCCCTCATCTTTTCCGGACTTGCCAATGTGGACAAGTATATTATCAGCGAATTCCGTATCTGCTTTAGTACTGCCAAAGAGAAAATTATAAGAAACAGAGATATTGAGGCCGATCTCATCGGTCGGAGACTCCCCCTGTCACGGAAAGAGTTAGGTCATTTAAATAATAAAATAAAAGAAACTTTTCACAACATACACGAGTCAGATTTTACAATCGCAAGAGCTATAGCACTAACCGGTCAATTCATTGAAAAGATCTCAGATCCTATTGCTGATGAAGATATTTTTTAGTAACATGAGAATCCATTTCTCAGGAGGAACTATTGTCCGATTTCGTACATCTTCATAATCATTCAGATTATTCGCTGCTCGATGGAGCCGTACCCATAGCATGGTATGTGAAAAAGGCGAAAGAGATGGGGATGAAACATCTTGGACTGACCGACCACGGCAGCCTCTTTGGTGCCCTGAGATTCGAGCAGGCCTGCCACTCCGAGGGGATAAATCCCGTAGTGGGATCCGAGGTTTATGTAGCCTCAAGCTCAATGGCAAACAAGTCATCTTCCGCGGGAAAAAATAATCACCTGGTTCTCTACTGTAAAAACGAAACCGGATATAAAAATCTCATGTACCTCGTTTCTAAAGCCTATACAGAGGGGTTTTATTATAGACCGAGAATTGATGAAGAGTTACTCAAGGAACACTCTGAAGGATTGATTGCCTCTT
The DNA here is from genome assembly GCA_016744925.1 of Spirochaetaceae bacterium. Classification (GTDB taxonomy): domain Bacteria; phylum Spirochaetota; class Spirochaetia; order DSM-2461; family DSM-2461; genus Spirochaeta_F. Next base: position 1,611 of record JADGDJ010000374.1, on the reverse strand, counting down.
CTGCCTGTCTGGCCGGTATCATCCCCCGCCTTCTCGTTGCCGATAAATACGAAGAGGCAAAAGAAAAGGCTCTCTGGTATGAAAACCTTTTCGGCAAAGGGAATTATTTCCTGGAAGTCATGGATCATGGAATTCCTGAAGAGAGAATAGTCAAAGAGCATATGAAAAGGCTCTCAGCGGATACGGGTATCCCCCTTATCGCGACCAATGATATTCACTATCTGGAAAAAGAGCACCATAACGCCCAGGACATACTGGTCTGCATTGGTACAGGAAAAAAGAAAGACGATGCCAAACGTTTCAAAATGGACAATCCCGAACTATATTTCAAAAGTCAGGATGAGATGGAAGAGCTCTTTTCGGATATGCCCGAAGCTCTTTCCAACACAACAGTTCTCGCAGAAAAGTGCGATCTTAAAATTCCACAGCCCGGAGGGATCCTACCGGATTATGTGATTCCCGAAGAATTTGAAAATCCCGATGAATATTTAAAACACCTCACATGGGAAGGGATAAAAAATAGATACCCGGAAATTACCGATGAGATCAAAGAGCGTGTAGAATATGAACTTGGAATCCTTCTCGGTATGGGATTCACCGGTTATTTCCTCATAGTATGGGACTTTATAGACTGGGCCAGGCAGCACGACATACCGGTAGGACCGGGTCGAGGATCAGGTGCCGGTTCAATTATAGCTTACGCCATGGCAATCACCGATATTGATCCTCTTAAATATGGATTGCTCTTTGAAAGATTTCTCAATCCCGAACGTGTGTCCATGCCCGACTTCGATATCGACTTCTGCTTCGAACACAGACAGGACGTCATCGATTACGTCACCAGAAAATACGGTCACGACCAGGTTGCGGGGATCTGTACATTCGGAACATTAAAAACCAAAGCGGTTTTAAAAGATGTCGCCCGGGTACTGGATATTCCCTTCGCCGAATCAAATGCCATTTCCAAACTAATTCCTGAAGGAAAAACTCCCGACGGTAGAAAAATAAATACAATGGTCGCTCTAGAAGTGGAACCGGAACTTCAGAAATACTATGACAGGGGCGGAATTTATACAGAACTCTTTGATACGGCGGCTATCCTCGAGGGGATGAATCGCCACGTATCGACCCATGCCTGTGGTATGGTCATCGGAAAGACACAACTGACCGACTTTGTTCCCCTATATAAAGACCAGAAATCCGGAGCCATTTCTTCAGAATACACCATGGACATTATTGAAGACTGCGGTCTTGTTAAAATGGACTTCCTGGGACTGAAAACGCTCACACTCCTGGCCAATACAGAAAAACTGGTGAAAAAAAGATTTCCCGATTTTGACGTCAACGCTGTACCTGAAGATGACAAAGCTACTTTCCGCATGCTCTGTGATGGAAAGAGCACAGCGATCTTCCAGTTTGAAAGTTCGGGTATGCAGGATATTCTCAAACGGGCCAAACCGGGAAACATTGAGGACTTAATTGCCTTGAACGCACTCTACAGACCGGGACCTATGCAGTTTATCCCTCAGTATATCGAGGGTAAAAAAAATCCTAGATCTATTAAATTTCCCGACAAAACTCTCGTAGAGCTTTTGACTCCCACTTATGGGG
>JADGDJ010000373.1 GCA_016744925.1 Spirochaetaceae bacterium | reverse complement strand
GGTTTAGTCTGATCACTGGTATTAAAATCAAAACCCAAAAAACCAGGCACGGATCCTGCGAAAAGAACTCCATCACTATTGACTACGTGAATTTCATCTATGCCAATTTTTTCTCCCAGTTTTATCATGTTCTCTGTTTCGAGAACCGTGAGATCCTCATCGATCATAAACGATATTGTCCTGGCAATCCGTAAAAAGTTGTTATTGAGAGACAATTTTAATGATTCCGCTTCCTGTTCAACAGAATCCATTTGCTTCACCAAATCCTCGAGAGTGGATTGTGTTGTAACTTCCATGACATTATTCATTTCCTTTGCAATATTTGTGTACCCGATTACCGAGATTAACGATACGGCAATTCCAAGCATGATTATTGTGGGAATTAGAATTTTAAAAGAGATTTTCATTATTTTTCCTTTGAGCTGGTTTATATACATTTTTAAATTTAATGGGCAATATTAGTCATTCCAATATAATAAGTCAATTAAGAGCTCCTGGATCAGTATAATATTTCGCATTCACTTTATTAGCATAAATTACTTTGATTAATATATTAATTAATCATAATACCTTGTCATTTAATACAGTTATTTCTTTTGTCATAAAATACAGTGTTATTATTAGCCAAAGTTCCTATATTTGAGATATGGAGGATATAGACAATTGGCTAAAAGTAAGATCAGATAAGGATATGGTTTTTATTATGGATTTAATAGTAAGACTTAGACGTGCATTGACCATTGCCGATTCAAAATCCCTTTCGAAACAGTTTAATTTCTATGACTTCATAGCTCCGTTAAGGGATATATTGAAAAAATACTCCTGTTGACGATCACCTTAATGAGTGATAAGTGGATAGGTATCCGATGGAGATCTGATTTTTCTGTTCCAGGGACTGTAGATTCGTCGGGATAGTTCCATTGATGCAGTCAATAGTGTGGCTTTGGCCGGTCCGATTCCTTCTATTGATAGAAAAACACCTGCTTCGAGGATGTCTTTAGATTCATCAATTAATCTCAAAGACTGTGAGGCTATTTTTTAACAGTTAAATTACTTTTGGTGATTCTATAATTTCATTCTAAAGAAAACTACATTGGCACAAATAAGTGATAGTCATTAATCAAAAGAAAACAAAGGAGGATATTAGGAGCCATATTGGAAAATTACGAAGTAAGAAAGAGTTTTAAACTTCGATTTTATTGAAAATTATTTGTAATTAAACAGGAATAACTCTTTTTTAAGTATTATAATTAAGAGATTATTTTTAGAATTAGTAAGGTTAATGGGTAAAATATTATATAAAAAACATTAGGACATAAAGTATAATATAATTGGGTTCTAAATTCTATCTTTTAACGAATAAAATCTAAAATAAACATGATAATAAGATTTTCGTATTGTATGACAAATAATTATTTGACGTATTATTATTGTCCATGTAGTATCATAGCTTATTATCAATCTATCAAAATGGAGAATATATGAAAAAGAAATTATTTATGTCTTTTGTCATGGTTTTGCTATTTGCAATGACAACAATCAGCATGGGTGCACAGGAAATTACTATCAAGCTCGCCCATATCAATGCGCAGCAACCCTTTGACATCCCATCAGCAGCTATGGCAGCGGCATTTAAATCTGCTGTAGAAACTAATTCTAATGGTGAAATCAAAGTGGAAATCTTTTCAAGTGGTGTACTTGGTAAAGAAAGAGAAACAATGGTTCAGGTTAAAGCAGGAGTGGTTCAATCTTATATATCATCTACAGGTGGAATGTCTACTTATTATCCCCTGATTGATATCACAAACATGCCCTTTGTATTTTCTAGTTATAATGTAGGTTATGAAGTTTATGATGGAGAATTCGGACGGGAACTGGCAGCTGATATTGAGCGTAAAGCTGGTTTTCATGTTCTGGGATTTGGTGAATCCGGAGGATTTTTTGCGATTACCAACTCTAAAAGACAGATTCGATCTCCTAGAGATATGAGAGGAGTTAAAATCAGAACAATGACAGCTCCCCTGCATATGGAAATTATTAAATCTTTAGGTGGATCTCCAACACCCGTCGCATGGTCAGAAGTTTATACATCACTTCAGACTGGAGTTGTTGATGGGCAGATGAATCCCGTATCAATTATCAACATGGCAAAATTTTATGAAGTTCAGAAATTTGCAACACTTACAAATCATATCTATGCACCTTATGTATGGGTTATGAATCCAAGATTCTACAATGGTCTTTCGGCTGAGCATAAAGCCATTATCGACGATGCTTCCAGAACTGCCATTCTTGCAGGTAGAGGACTGAGTCGAATCTTAGATTCTTCCGATAAAGGTCTTCCTGTTCTTCAGGAAAACATGGATGTGTATGTTCCAAATGCATCTGAAATGAGACAATTTAGAGATCTCAGTATTCCGGCTGCAACAAAATTCCTTGAAGAAAAGTATGGTAGAGAAGGGAAGATGTGGGTTGAAAAATTTCTTGAAGCTATTGAAGATGCTGAAAGAAAATTAGGAAACTAATTTATCTCAATGGAAATACTGAAAGGAGCAAAATATTAATTTTGCTCCTTTCTATTAGGAAGAATTATGGAAATTAAAGAAAAAGGATTTCTTAATCAGATCCAACGACTCTCTGATTTTATCAATAAGATTATTGCTCATCTTTGTTTGTTTTCAATGGCCAGTATGACAATAATCGTATTACTTGGTGTTTTATTTAGATACCTTTTCAGGTTTCCACTGAGTTGGACCGAAGAGTCATCGCGATATCTGATGATTTG
>JADGDJ010000140.1 GCA_016744925.1 Spirochaetaceae bacterium | reverse complement strand
GAGTTGGTGTTGCCACTATTGCAAAAGATAAAGCCTATAGAAATATGAAGGATAGAATCTCATGGTCCCGTTACCAAACCCCGTGGACATCTATGACTGATCCTGATTTAATAAGAGAAATAGAAGAAGAGGTCAATGCCGTTAATGGAGGACTCAAGGGAAGTGTTATGGTTTCTGATGCATTTTTCCCTTTCCGGGATGGCATTGATATGGGATTAAATGAAGGTGTTACTGCGGTTGTGCAGCCCGGGGGGTCAATACGTGATTTCGAATGTATTGAAGCCTGCAATGAGTTCAAAGCAGCCATGGTATTCACAGGACAACGGAGTTTTAAACATTAATGACTGAAAAAGGATTCATCATTTCAGCGGTAGCAGTTGTTGCAGTGCTGATTATCATAATATTCACTCTGGGAGTGAGAATCAATTTACTGGATCGTAGATTGGAAGACAATAAACTATCTTATAACAGGGAGTTGGAATCCAATAAGGAGATGATTGATGAAATCTCTCAGAATCTTCTGGTCTTATCTTCCGGGAGCAATGAAGTTCGTCGATCACTAAACCTCCCTGAAAAACAATTGATTCAGAAAAATTCAGAGAGAGGGGGGACCGTACCTGCCGACCTTTCTGTTTCTTTTTTTGATGCATTCAGATTTCTTGTGGATAATGAAGAACTAGATACTGCTGCAGGTGAGTTTACAACTTTCATTACCGACAATGGTATTAGTGAATACTTTTCAGACAAAGGTTATATTTTTGAACGGAATAATTTGCTCAATGCTTCAGTACTTCAGGATCAACGTGTTTATCTCTCTTTCAGTTATGATGCGGAGAGGGGACAGATTGATCTTCGGGATATCGAAGGAAATGCAATCAACATCGCCTACGATGATGAAGATATTTTTGAAATATTTGAAAATGAGGTTGTAATCTTCAGATCCTATGATGATAAATTATTAGAGATTGGTAATTCGATTCAAAATATTGTGGGGAGTGAAGAGGTTGGGGATCTTCTGAATGATCGTGGTTTTTCTATCATTGAAATTGATGCAGGAAGATTTTCCATTACTAATGACAAAGATGACTCTCAAGTTGGTCTTTTCCGGCAGGATGATAGGGACATATTGCTGAATTCCGACAGATTCACTTATAGTGAGGATTTTGAAAAGGCACTTATTGAGTTTCTCGGAGCAACTAGTGATAGAACCGAGACAGAAAGAATTGATGATCTTGTTCTCGCAAAAATGAAGGAAATTTTCTCTGATGAGGGCTTCAAAGTTCTTCTGGAGACTAACGATTGTAAACGGGAACTCAACTATCGCGAAGATATAGAATTTATCTATTTTGATATTTATAAAACTGATGGCACAGTGCAGGGAACTTTTGTGCTTCAGAAAGATTTTGGAGAAGTTCTTCTCCTTTCAGGGGACGGGAAGTATCTCAAATCTCTGAAAATGTTCACTCCGGGTAACGATATTCGTTCACTCATTACTGATGCAGAAGAAGATGAAACGGTTTCACCTTATATCTTTGATGATTCCTCGGAGAATTTTCTTGTTGTGGGTACTCATGAACACAATGCTGATACAATGATAATCGTCAATGCCAATAATAAAACCGGTCGTTTAAACATGATCAGTGTACCGAGAGATCTCTACTACAAAGGGAATAAAATAAACAACATCTACAAAGTTCATGGACCGGAAAGACTGGCTGCCGAGTTATCGGACATTACAGGACTGGATATTAAAAAGTATATATCTATCGATATGTTTGCTTTTATTGATGTTGTGAACATACTGGGCGGACTCGATGTCACTATTGAAGAGGATCTCATTGATCCCACTTACAAAGTTAAAAATAATGGAGTCTGGTCGACACTCTATTACAGAAAGGGAACCCACCACCTCGATGGTGTAGCGGCATTGAGAGTTGCCAGATCACGACATGGCTCAGACGATTTTGATCGTTCTAAAAGACAGCAACAAGTTATTGAAGCAGTCTTTGACAAAATGAGGACTATTAATGCGGGGGATCTGGGAAAAGTGTATGAATTTGTCTCAACAGTTTTCTCCTATATTGAAACAAACTTAAACACAGCGGATATTGTCAGAAATTTTCTGATGTATAAAGATAATCAGATTGCCGATCCCAATATTATCAATACAGACAATATACTGTACGATACATATACCAATCTGTATTTGCTGCCGGCAGATGAACAGAAGACTCTTAGAAAGGATGAAAATTTTTATAAGGGATTGTGGATTGTTCTGCCTAGAAATAATGATTGGAATTTAATAAAAAAACACATTGAGAAGATTCTCAATAACGGATAAATAGATGTCTGAAAAAAAGAGATACTGGCTGGAAAATTATGGATGCCAGATGAACAAAGCTGAAGCATCGGCTATTGAATTGGAATTACAGGAACAGGGCTGGACCTGTGCCGAAAGCGAATATGAAGCGGATCTTGCTATCATCAATACGTGTACTGTACGGAAAACTGCTGAAAACAGAATCTGGGGACGTATTGGTCATTATAAGCATTTGAAAAAGACTCAGAATATTAAGCTGGCTGTTATTGGCTGTATGGCTGAGAACTGGAAGGATCAGTTAAAAAAAGATGCTCCTGCAGTCGATATCATTGCGGGGACGAAAGGTCAGAAACTGCTTGTTCAAAAGCTCATTGGAAATTATAATGGACAGGAAGACTTCCTTGAAGAGAACAAGTACTCTTTTCATGATTCTCATGGAACAAAAGATACTATAAATGCTTTAATTCCTATTATGCACGGCTGCAATAATTTCTGCAGTTACTGCATAGTTCCTTATGTCCGGGGACGTGAAGTTTCCCGAGATTCCGATGAAATTTTAGAAGAAATTAAAAAACTGGTCACACTAGGTGTTAAAGATGTTACCTTGCTCGGTCAGAATGTCAATTCTTTTGATGATCTCCCTAAAGGCTTGAATTTTGCAGGACTTCTCAGAAGGATAGCCCGGGAAACCGGTATAATGCGATTGAGATTCATGTCTTCTCATCCAAAAGATCTGACTGATGATATTATTGAGGTGATGGCTTCTGAAAAAAACATTTGTAATCATCTTCATCTACCAGTTCAGCATGGATCTTCTAAAGTTTTGGGAGAAATGAACAGACGTTATACAAAGGAAGATTACTTTCAACTCGTTGATAAGTTGAAAGCTGCCATACCCGACATTTCGCTGACTACTGATATTATGGTCGGTTTTCCAGGAGAAACCGAAGAAGATATAGACGAATTGGTTGATCTTATGAAAATGGTAAGGTTTTCCGAGTCATTTACATATTTCTATAACCCCAGAGAGGGAACCAAAGCTTTTGATCGAGAAGACAGTCTTCCCGAAGACTTGAAAAAAGAGCGATTGGCTCGAATTATAGAATTGCAGAGAGAGATTACAAAAGGTGTATTCAACAGTAGAATAGGAACTGATGTAGAAATTATTGCTGAATCTTTGTCAAAAAAATCCGATAAAGAAATTTTAGGGCGTACAGAGAGAAGCGAAACTGTTCTGTTTCCCGGTAAAAAAGAATTAATTGGTAAAGTCCTGACAGTTAAGATAACATCTTTAAAAGGACAGACGTTTTTCGGCGAGGAGGTTTTATGCCCTGGAGAATGATTCGTTTTTTAATAATTATGTCTGTAGTGATTCTGTTTATAGGACTGAATTCAGGAAATAGGTCTGATATAAGTTTTTGGTTCGGGAACAAAGCCGATTTTCATGATGTTCCTATTTTTGTCAGCCTTTTCGGTGCTTATGTTCTGGGTGCAATCTCGGTAATACCCTTTGCTCTTAACAGATCCATCAGTAAATTCAAAAAAAGAAAGAAAAAGGATAAATCAAAAAAGGAATCAGTTGAGAATCCTAAAAACAGTTAGTCTTATATTTTTCACATTTATAATCTCTCCATATGTCCGGGCTGATAATCTTTACGATGCTTCTCTCTTTGAGAGAGATGGTCGTATTGAGGACGCTATTCCCTTATATGACCAATGGCTTAAAGATAATATAGATGATGAGAGATTCTCGGAAGTCCTTTTTCATTGTGCCTCGATTATTCCATCTATAGAAAAAACTATCCAATTTCTGTTCACTTTTGAAAACAATATTAAAGAAAGAGATAAACAGAACTATTATCTTAGAATAGCTCAAATATACGAGTTGCTTTTCAGGACCAGTGAAGCCTCTATCTATTATGGCATTGCGTCAACAAAAATCGATGGTCACAGAGATTATGAAATTTATCTCAAACATCTTCAACTGGAATATCAAACGGGTTTAGTCCCGGACTTAAAAGAAATAAATAATATTTTACTGAGCAATTTACCTCCAAATGTACATGTCGATGCTCTTATTTTTAAATCGGAAATAATGAAATACAATGGAGATCTGACCGGTTCCGAGTCAATTTTGCTTCGATCAGAATATAGGAATTCTTTCCCTGAAATTTATTATGCCCTTTGGGAGATATACCTGCTGCAAAATGATTTTACAGAAATCCAAAAAATAGTGAAAATCCTAAATGCGGACTTCCCCCATTCAGTTGAACTGGCAATCATTGAGGGAGATATAACAGAACTTCCAAGATTATCAGATTATTTCATTAAAAATAAACAATCTGTACAACTCTCTTATATTCAAATCGGTACTTTTAGTAATCCTGAAAATGTCCGAATGCAATCAGAATTACTGAAACAATACAATTTTGATTTCTTTTATATAGAGGAGGGGATATCTACTAAAATCGTAGTTAGAGCAGATTCCCTTCCTGAGGAATTACTCTTAAAACTCAAGTCAAAAGGATTTGACGGATTCAAAATTAATTATCCGTAACATCCTGATTGATTTTCTCTATTTGTTCGAAATGAAGTTCTGAGTTGCTTTCTAAGTCGATGCCGGTCGAATTGAGTATTCCTCTCTGAAGCGTAATTGTTCTAATAACTCTCAAATCATCTGAGATTTCATCATAATTCATTTTATAAGATTTAATTTGCACTGTTAAACCATTGGAATTCAATTCTTTCATCTCCAGAATTTGTTCATCATTTAAAGTGAAAATAGTGTATATACCTCTGGATTCCACTCCCTCTTCTTTCAGGGTGTATTGGGGACTGTCAAAAATTAACTCTGTATTCAGGTTCGTTTTGTACAGACCTTTAATTTCCATTTCTGAAATGATAGAATTCTCCCTGCTTGTATCTGTTAGAACATTCTGAAGATTATCCGTCAGCTGTGTATAAGTCCCCCCCCAACGCTGGTTACCCCTGATCTTTACCTGAATGGAATCAAAGGAATCGATATAGATACTGATCGAGTAATACATGAACTTGCGATAATTGTTTCGCACATCGTAAAAAGAGAGCACATTTCGATATTTAATCGGTTTTTTGTCATCTGCCCAGGTGAAACTCTCCTGAATGTCATTGGCATAAAAAGTCATTGTCTGGCTGGGGATCTGCATCATAAATATCTCGTTCATATTGTGAGTGGGATTCCCATTGAGATCTTTGATTTTGAACCAGGGACCTGATAGAAAATGGAGATAATCATCACTGCTGCCTCGATAAAATTTTACAAGCTCCTGGTTTGAAGCGGATGTTATCTTTATTTTTTCGGAACTGCTTAATTCGTAATAAGCCGTAGAATTATTCCATTTGTATTTCTCTATGATTAAATTTTTCTCGTTATCGGGATTTTTCTTTTGTACTTCAAGAGAATGACTCTCACCCTTCAGAAGATCGATTTTGTAATCATTACCACGCTCAGCTTTATTCAGTTCGAAAACGCCATCAACAGCCTGAGAAAAAACTTTGATAAAATTCATCTGCTTCGAATCTTTGTCTTCAATCATTTTATAGATTTCATAAACCTGCAAATCTTTGTTATCAATACCTGTCACTATTATTTCAGGAGTATGATCGCCAGTTAAATCATCGCTGTGTATAGACACAATATTCAGATTATTGAAAGAAATATCATCTTTGTATATTTCAATATATTCATCTTTTTCCTGATTAAAGTCGGCCACATATAATTGAAAAACAGCTTTTCCGTCATTGAGGGGAGCAGCTATGATAATCTGTTCATCACTTTCATCTGAATCGATATTGATATTTTGAATTTCATATATAGAATAGTCTCTATCAATAAGTATTTGAGGAGAGAACTCCTGAAATACTACTGCTTCTCCGGTACTTTTGATCTCTTTGGAGAACTCTTCATTATCCAGGCCGGGAATAACATTCTTTGTAACAACAATTTCGTCTGAAGCTGTTGTTTTCTCACAAGAGAAGACAAGAAAAAAGAAAAATGAAATAATTGAGATTTTGAAAAGAGTCTTTATCATGAGTGGTATTATGTTAAATATTTGCCTATGATATCAAGCACTCTTTTCTGAATATCTTCAAAAGGCTCATAAGATTTGAATCCGGCAGCAGTCTTGTGACCTCCTCCATTAAACATCCTGGAGACTTCTGCACAATTCACTTCTCCTTTTGATCTGATGGAACATCTGAGAAGACCTTCTTCATTTTCTTTAAAAAAGATTGAAACTCGAACGATCTGGCTCTGTAGAGGGAAGTTTACAATTTCCTGAGCTTCTTCATATTTTGCTCCGGAATTGAGTAAAATTGCTCGGCTCATATACTGTACAGCTGCTTTTTTATTAAAATGAAGCTTCATATTTTGTTGCACCAGAGTTTGGAGAATGATAGATTCAATTGACTTGCTTTCATAAAGCCGGGAATAAACCTTATTGGGAATCACTCCGATTTTAACAAGATGTTCGGCTATATGAAATGCCTGCGCATTAGTTTTGGGATAAGCAAATGAACCGGTATCATATATGATGCCAGTATAAATAGCGATCCCTATGGGAAGATCGATTTCGATATTCATCATTGTGAGTATTTCATAGATGATTTCGCAGGAAGAACCGGCATCGGGATTGAGGTAGATAAAGGGGTTGTCCACTTCGCCGTAGTTGTGATGGTCAATCACGAGGATATTTTTGACTTTATCACAAATGATCTCTTTTAAATGCCCTATATTTGATAGTTCCGTATCAACTATAATGAGTGTCCATTCTTCCAGATCGGAGGGGAGGTCACTTTCAGATTGATAATGGACAATCATATCTGATGCATCGACAAATTTAAATTTATCGGGAGTCCTGTCACTGTTTAAAACTCGTACGGTTTTGCAGTAACTTTCCAGTCCTTTACCCAGAGAATACTCTGCGGCTAGAGCGTCTCCATCGGGAGATTCATGACAGGTGATGATAAACTTATTGTTATTTTGCAAATAATTAATAATATCTTCTAATTGAGCCATAATAAGAGTATAGAGCTAGTTTAATTTAGTTTCAAATAATACATTAATAATATGGAAATTGATTGCATTTTATTAGCAGCCGGATTCTCTTCCCGTATGAGCCAATGGAAGCTTTTACGTGATTATAAAGGTAAAAGTATCATCGAGCAGGCTCTTGATAACGCCTCTGTATATTCGGAGAGGATTATAATTAGCGGTGGTTATAGAGTCGATGAACTTCGTGATCATTTATCGGAAAGAAAGAATATTGTCATTGTGAATAATCCCGATTATGCAAAAGGTATGATGACTTCTATAAAAGCAGCTCTACCTTATGTGAAAACGGACCTTTTTTTTATTACACTGGGAGATCTCCCGCTGATATCACCCCGTATTTATAAAGAGATGGGTGAAACTAAATTTGATGAAGTATTATTCCCTGTGCACAATGGACGACGGGGGCATCCCGTTCTTCTGAAAAGGACTTTGAGCGGCATCATTGCCAAAGCAGAAGATTCGGATAAAATGAAATCTATTTTATCAAAATTTTCAATTTCCGAGTTAGAGGTAAACACATCGGGAATATTTGAAGACATAGACACTGATTCAGATTACCGGTCTCTACTGGAGAGATAAAATCAGCTTATATGAGGGTTGTCATCATTTAGATAGAGATCTATCCAGTCAATTAAACTTCTCCGCTCAGTTTTTCGCCGATCCAGGTTCCTTTCTTTTTGAGGTTTTCTCAAGCGTCTATTTTTATTTCTATGTTCCATCATGGGCCACATGACATTAACTCCTGTCTATAATATTAGCACATCAGTAGACAGAATAACTTTTTTTGTGCAGTTGAGATTGATAAAAGTGGCAGAAATTACTAAAATAGGGCACGGTTGCTCTATGGGCAACCGTATTTTGTTTCTGAGAAGGTAAGATATGAAGCTTGTTGTAATCGGAGCTCAATGGGGCGATGAGGGAAAGGGAAAAATTGTAGATTATTTGTCTGAAGAATCATCTATTGTAGTTCGTTTTTCAGGTGGTGCTAATGCAGGGCACACAATAGTTGTTGGGGATAAAGTATATAAACTTCATCTTGTTCCTTCAGGTATAATCAATCCGGGAAAAATCGCAGTGCTCGGTTCGGGAATGGTCATTGATCCAGAGGCTATGTTCAAAGAATTGGACTCTCTTGAGGAGCAGGGCTTGTCATGGGAAGGGAGAATCCTCGTTTCAGACAGGGCGCATCTTGTACTGCCTAGATACAGGCAAATGGATGTGGAACTGGAATCTAAAAGAAAAAATCCCATAGGCACTACAGGCCGCGGAATCGGTGTTACATATTCTCTTAAATCTTCCCGCGATGGTTTTCGTGTGGGAGATATGTACGATGAAGAGAGATATGCACAACTTGAAGAGGACGACAGGAAGTTTCTCGATAAGTATAAAGAAAAAATGGCGGGAATGATCTGCAATATTTCGCAATTCCTCTATGAAAATAAAGATAAGAATATATTGTTTGAAGGTGCCCAGGGAGTACTGCTCGATCTCGACAGCGGATCATATCCCTATGTTTCATCAGGATATTCATGTAGTGCCGGTGCCGCAATAGGTAGTGGAATCGGGCCAAAGCAGTTAGATACAATTTACGGAGTCTGTAAAGCCTATACAACCAGAGTGGGAAACGGACCTTTTCCATCTGAATTCAGAGAGGAAGCCGATGGTGATCTTGGACATCAGATCATGACAATCGGTAAGGAATATGGTGTAACCACCGGAAGAGCCAGAAGATGTGGATCTTTAGATCTTGTTGCTCTTAAATATGCCTGCTGGTCCAATTCAATAGACAGACTTGTACTGACTAAAATGGATATTTACGATAGCTTTGATGAAATTAAAGTCTGTGTAGGATATGAGATTGATGGTGAAAAATTAGAAATCTTTCCAGCGAGAATCGATCTTATGTCAAAAGCCATACCTGTAACAAAAAGCTTTAAAGGATGGAAAACAGACCTTTCTAAATGTTCCTCTTATGAAGACTTGCCGGTTGAGGCTAAAGAATACATCTCTTTCATTGAGAAGTATGTCGAAACACCCATCGCCACAGTTTCTGTTGGTCCCGATAGGAATGCTACTTTTAACAGAGTTGACCCCTGGGGGTAATTGTTTAATATTATAAGTGAAGCCGCATCTTGAGGTGCGGCTTTTTTAATTGGAGGGAGTAGAAATGGCATACGATCTGGAAAATAAGCTTGTTATCGGTATCTCATCCCGTGCACTCTTCGATCTTGAACAGGAAAACAATCTATTTGAGCAGTCGGGTATAGATGAATATTCTAAATACCAGATTGAGCATGAAAACAATATTCTGAATCCAGGGACAGCATATCCTCTAATCGAGGCACTCTTGAAAATAAATGAAAAACTCGGTGAAGATCTTGTGGAAGTGATCATACTCTCTCGGAATTCTCCCGAAACAGGCCTTAGAATCCTCAATTCTATCGAGACAAAATCAATTGAAATCAGCAGAGCCGGTTTTACCGGTGGAAAATCGATTTCTCCTTATTTAAAAGCTTTTAATGTGGACTTATTTCTTTCAAAAGACGAAAAAGATGTTCAGATTGCCATTGATCAATCGATTGCCGCTGCCATTATCTATGACCCACCAGACAACTTTAATTCAGAGAGTGATGAGATTAGAATTGCCTTTGATGCCGACGCAGTACTTTTTTCAGATGAGTCTGAACAGATTTATAAAGAGAAAGGTCTTGAGGCATTTATCGAAAATGAAAAACTCAATGCAGAAAAGCCACTCCCTGAAGGTCCTTTTGGCAAATTGCTGAAAACTCTTTCGCTTATAAAAGACAGGCAACCGGAGGGGACCAATTTCGTCCGCATAGCTATTGTCACTGCGAGAAATAGCCCGGCTCATAAAAGAGTCATACTCACATTAAGAGCATGGGGTGTTCATGTTGATGAAGCATTTTTTTTGGGAGGAGTCTCAAAAAATGAAATTCTGAAAGCTTATAACGCGCATATTTTTTTTGATGATCAGGATGCTCACATCGAACCGGCTTCACACCTGGTGCCCTCTGGAAGGGTGCCCTATAAATCGGATTCTCCTCTTACAAAGAAGTGAGTTTTTATTCAAAAGCCTCTCTATATTCTTCATATAGATCTTCAAAAGGCTCCAATGCCCTGGGCAGCAAACCGTTCACCCAACCGAGAAATAGACCGTAATTGGTGATGTACACCCCTTTATTTTTCACCTTTTTCAGGCGATCCATCATTTTTGCTCTATTGATCATACAGCCTGCACAATGGATGACCATATAATACTGCTCCAGTTCTTCATCGGAAGGCAAAGCTCGTGTAAAATCAAATTCAACATTGGGCTGAACCAATTGTCTGAAGAGTCGGGGAATCTTTACTGTGCCGATATCGTCGGCTTGACGGTGGTGGGAACAAGACTCCATCACTAGTATTTTGACACCTTCAGGAGTGTTCTTTAAATTGACTATCCCTCTGATGAATTCTTCTAGATCTCCCTTTTTTCTTGCAAAAAGGATAGAGAACGATGTCAGGAGTTGATCCTCCGGTATATCGGCAGCCACTTTGTGAAAGGCCTGACTATCAGTTATTACCAGTTTCGGTTTATTGATCAGATTATTGTAAAAAGGGTAGAGCTCTCTCTCTTTAACAACCAGTGATGCGCAATCTCTATCGAGAAGGTCGCGGATGGTTTGAACCTGTGGCATAATGAGCCTCCCTTTAGGAGCTGCAAGATCTATGGGAGTTACAAGAACAACAAGGTCTCCCTCGTTGACAAGACCTTCTACGGGAGTCATTTCATGAGAAATTTTATCCTTCTGTTTGATAAGCAATTCTCTCAGCTCTTTTGATCCTTCTCCGGTTAAGTTATTGATTTTTACTTTTGGTGCTTCCAGGACAAAATCCAGTTTTTCAGCATTTTCTTCTTTATCATTATGTGTGAGAACACAAATAAAAGGAGTTTTGATATTCTGTGCTACGAGTTCTTTGTAAATCTCCTTTTCCTCTTCTGTAGGAGTTTTATTTATGGCTGTTACAAAAATATTAATGGATGACGAGGCGGCGGTTTCCATCGTTTTCAGTACTCTTTTCTTTCCAAGAGAACCTTCGTCATCTAGTCCTGCTGTATCTGTTATGGCTACGGGACCAAGTTCTCCCATCTCCATCTGTCGGGTCACGGGATCAGTCGTTGTTCCAGGTATAGATGATATTATAGAGATATCTTTTTCAAATATATTATTCATCAGTGATGATTTTCCAGCATTTCTATTGCCGATTAATACTATTCTGATGGATTCTGCTAAAGCGGTTGCCATAGTTTTCTCCTTACTTAAGTTCCGAGTATCCAGTCAGATTTGAAATATCAAACCATTTATCCAGAAAATCTCCTGTTAGTGTTGTGTTTTGGACAATTAACAATTTCAGATCCTTTAAAGTCTCAGGCTTTTCTTTTTGAATAAGAGGATTTAATTTCTTTACAGCTCTATAACCGATTACCTGTCTCAATGTATTTATCAGCACAGGAGATTGAAGGAAATTTCGCCTGATAATATCCCTATTTACAATCATATTTGGATAAAAGTCATCGGTAAGAGATTTCAGGGTTTTTGACAACATATCGTAAATTGTAATAAATGAATCGGCAATAAAGGGGATAAAGGGGTTTAGTTGCAGTTGACCTTCAGATGCGAATTCGGTAATTTTTTCACATTCTGATTTAATGGCAATAGTCATTCCCTTTGCGTATTCGAGAATAATCGGATTGCTCTTAAATGGCATAATCGTCGAACCGTATTGCATTTCTCCATGCTCTAACTCTCTATTGAAAGACGATGAGTAGAGGAGCAGATCATTGGTCATTTTTTTTATATTGAGGCATAAAAGCCGGAAACCCGAGGCCACTTCTGCAAGGTTGTCCTGGTTACTGATTTCGTCAACAAGATTTTGGCTTCTGCATAAAGGCAATCCTGTAATCTGCCTGAGATTCTTCTCGGCTTTGAACACATATTTTCTTGGAGCGCTAAAGCATGTTCCCATGGCTGTACCTCCAAGAGCTATGGTTCTCAGTCTCTCTTTGAGTTTGTGCAATCTCCAACGGTCTCTTTCTATAGAAC
>JADGDJ010000139.1 GCA_016744925.1 Spirochaetaceae bacterium | reverse complement strand
AGATTCAATCTTAGGGCGTTGTATACATTATATATACATGTTTTTTTAAAAATATCTATTTTATTTGATATTATTTTGATTTAGCCATCGGTTTACTTCAGATATTAGATCTTTAATTTCAAAAGGAATATCTAAAATATCAGTAAAAATTCCAAGACCTCGTCTGTGACCGGTCCAAAGCTTTTGCATTAATTCCAAATTTCCATTGGAAAAATATAATGGTAAATTTAGTTCTGTATTTCTGTTTAAAAATGTTCGATAAATATCATCTTTGAGTTTAGAAATTTTCAGCATATTTACTTCACGACATAATAAAAGAAGATCATGATAGTCTTTCATTCGACTATTTGCAGCCCCTTTAGAAATGATAGTTTCCAGCTTTTCTGCAAAAATAGTTTCCATAGGATATGCATTAATAGTAATTGAATCTTCAAATATCGGCTTTCCCTTATATTGGATTAATTTCAATAATTCTTCTTTTGGTTCAACTAAATCACCTATTTCTATATCAACTTGAATTCTGTCCTTCATTTTCTCTGCAAACTTAAGATTTATGTTCATTCATGTTGATACCGCCAATATATACTGATCAATATTTATACGAAACACTTGTGCATATTCTTGAAGCATTTTCAGATCTATTCTTTTATTACCTTGAATTGTGAGACCACTCTTCAAAGCCTTTATTGCTACTTCTTTTCCCAGATATCGGAAAGCATCTATTACTGTTCGTTCCATATCAAAAATTTGAATCGTTTCACTACCAAGCTCCATTTCACTTCTTCCCAAAGACATATTTCTCATCCTGATAATTTTAGTTCCAATACGTTTTGGAGCCCTCTGAGAATTAGCGACTGCTAGCCAATGCATACGAGGGATTTCATCAGTAAGATAATATAGAGCTAGAGCTGAAGTAAGACAAACTACAGCATTTGGAACGCTTTTAACTGCAAGAACCAGATCTTCCCATTGGAAATCGACATTCATATTTGAATCTATACCTCTATAAATTCCACGATCTATTCGTTCAATGAGTCCTATGTTCACGTAATAGCTAAGTAAACTGGAACTAACTCCTCTTTGTTTTGCATCGGATGAACTAAAAAGAGGTTTTTCAAGTAACTCACTGAGTTTTTTAAAGTTATCCATAATACATTTTAATATATGTACTCGCCCAAGTCAACTGAGTACATATATTAAAATACTTAAATTGCCATTTCAAGAGAAATGGTTTATTCGGTGAACCGAAAGTTACTTGTTTCCACGAGGTTAAAGTGATTACTATCCATTTTCTCTTTTAAAGGAGACAGGCGATTCCCCCTGAAAAACTTTAAAAGCCTTGGAAAAACTGCAGCTATCAGAATAACCCAGGGACTGAGCTATTTCGTATACTTTCATATCTGTTTTTTTCAGAAGAATCATGGCACGTCTCATTTTCAGCTTTCTGACACGGTTTCCCAATGACTCACCGCTGAGTTTCCTCACCAGGTCCGAAAAATAATTGCTGCTTTTACCGAAATTGCCCGCAATAATTCGGACTGACAAACTCTCACTAATATGATCCTGGATATATTGATCCAGATTGTAGAGAAATCGATCTTCCGGATACATCGATGTTTTAAGAGGCTTGTTCACATCTTCCAATTCTTTAAAGAGTCCCGCAATCGCGGCCGTAAAAAAGATTCTGCCCCAGCCATTTTTTAAATCCCATTTTTCACCAGTCTCTACTAAGAGATTGAAATTTTCAGGTTGGCTTAAATGTATGCACTCGGGACTTCGGTTTATAACTCCTGTTTTCCCATCTCTATGCAGAACAAAATGATTAATGCGGATGAGAGATCTCTCCAGATAAGTGCACTCATATTCCGCACCGGGGAAAAAAAAGATTATGTCGCCTTGTATCAGTCTATAAACAGACTTTTCGAATTTCAGATTAATTTCTCCATTCAGAATCAGCCAGAAGTTGTAATCTGTGAAAACTCGAGATTCCCAATATCCTCTGGAATGAGTAACAAAACCAGTTTGTTTAATGTCAATATCAACGTATTTTTCCATTTATAAGTATTATTAACATATAATCAGGTAAAATGAACATGGTTTTCCCGGTAGATGAGAATTAATATATTTATATGAAAAATTATCCTTTATATACAAACAGAAAAGTAACTCTACTTGACGGGCTTTGGGATTTTGCTTATCTCGGCAAAAATATCATCACTTCAGAGGTCGATCCCTGTAATATTAAATTTGATGATATTATGGATGTACCTATGGCTTTCGATGCTACACCGAAATATTCCGGTAAAAAGGGGCTTTTTCCGATCTATCGAGCTTCATGAAGTTCCCCGAACATGGATTGACAGGGCTTATATTACAACTGTCGATTTGAAAAGCGGTCTAATAAAAGTCAAACTTAGTCTCAAGGGAGATGCTCCTGATAATCCGATTGTTTCGAAGGATTTAAAAGTATTTCTATCCTCAGAGGAGATCGAAGAGAGGGAGCTGTCTGTACTCGATCTGAAGCATGACGGAATGTCTGTTCATTTTAATCTCAAGATAGACAATTCCATAGAATGGAATACCGAGAATCCCCATTTATACTGTCTCCGTATCATTACAATCTTTGATTCTGTTGTTGAACGCTTCGGCCTGCGCATTCTGGAAAACAGAGCTAAAGATATTCTCCTCAACGGGAAAAAATTAAAACTCAAAGGCTATTGCCGTCATGAATCACATCCCCAATACGGTCCTGCTTTACCTTATGGACAACTTGTACAGGATTTGCAGATACTCAAGGATCTGGGATGTAATTTTGTCAGAGGAGCCCATTACCCACAGGATCAGCGTTTTCTAGACCTTTGTGATAAATTGGGATTTCTTGTATTTGAAGAAACTCTGGGCTGGCAGAATACACCGGATGATTTTGCGAATCAGGATTTTTATTCCGATTCGGAGGAGCAGACCCGTCTGATGGTTCGGAACTCATTTAATCATCCATCGGTTATCATGTGGGGCTTTTTTAATGAAGGAGAGTCTCATAGAGAAGAAGGTCGTAATATCTATAGTCGCGTATCGGAAATTCTGAGAGAAGAAGATTCCTCCCGCTTTGTCACCTATGCAAACAATCATCTTCTGGAAGACAAATTCCTGGAACTCTGTGATATTATTTCTGTTAATATGTACCCTGGTTGGTACAGCCGTGATATTGACGCTGTAAGTCCCCTTGGAGAGATTGATGAGTGGGTCGATGAAGCTCAGAAATATTTGGCAGAAACAGGGCAGGGAGAAAAACCTTTAATTATCAGCGAGATTGGAGCCGGGGCTATATACGGTTGGAGAGATCCGGTTCAGGGTCACTGGTCTGAAAATTATCAGGCTGATTTACTGGAGACTGTTTGTAACAGAGTTATGGACGATCAGAGTATCGCCGGAGTCGCTCTCTGGCAGTTCTGTGATGGACGGTCATATCAGACCAGCCGAGCTGTGAAGCGTCCACGGTCCTTTAACAATAAAGGAACTCTCGATGAATATCGCAGACCGAAAATGGCCTACGAGGCGGTTAAGAGAGTTTTCAACAGAGATAAATGAGATATTCGGTAGTTATTATGAGAATAAAGAAGAGTTCTCCCAGGCTCCATTATAGGTTCTGGAATGATGATCTATGCGAAGCGAAAATACTGAGGCAACTAAATAATTATTCATTTTCTCTATTGATAAACCAATCAATATAGTTTTCAATTTCCCCGGCAAGAAAATATGGAAGATTTAACAGCCTAAAGGGTTTTCCAGTCAGTGTTTTTACATAATCTAATTTTAATTCACCACTATATAAACGAATACTATAATCATGATCAACCTGATCCATAAAAACAGACAATGATCTCAATCTGCCGCTGCTGCCGGATTTAACTTCAATTGGAATTATTTTATCATCTTTCGGGAAGATAAAATCGATTTCTGAATTGGATTGTTTTTTTTCTCTAATCCAGAAATTCAATAAATTATTGCCATAATTGAATCCATGAGCTCTCATTTCCTGATATACGGCATTTTCTACAATACGCCCCCGTTCAATGGTTGAAAAATCTTGCAATGTTACCAATTGAGACTGTAATCCAGCCATAAAGTTTGATATTCCTATGTCAAGAAACTGGATTTTGGGAGATTTTCTCAAGTCCGGCTGGATTGGAAGGCTGAGACTTGTAGTAGGACGTATAGTATCAATAAGTAATGCCTTTTCAAGTATTCCCATGGCTTCGCTTATAACTCGTGAGCCGTAATCAGAATTCCCGAATCCCTGATACTTTATCCTCTTTCCAGATTGAAATGGTGCCGTATTAATAATATGCCTAATAATTCTGACCATACTGTCTCTCGGTGCATACTTTTCAACATCATCCAGATAAGCGATAATTAGATTTCTAAAGATACCCTGTAAGTCAACTATATTTCCGGTTAATGCATATTGAGCAACTGCTTCAGGCATGCCACCTACCAGAATATACCGATTGAATAATTCAAGCATATTTTCAATCAGATGCATCGGGAAAGGGAGCTTTTCCAGGTATTGAAGGTATTGTTCATTTCCTGTTGCTCCAAGAAATTCTGAAAAAGAACATGGATACATATAGAGATATTCTACTCTACCTACAGGAAAGCTAATTTTCCTTTTACCAATAAGGCTTTCCAATAGAGAACCTGCGGTTATAACATATATTTCAGGCAATTCTTCATAAAAATAGCGTAAATAAGCTACGGCAGTTTCTGAATTCTGAATTTCATCAATAAACAGCAATGTCGTTTTTGAGTTATAATTAATTCGATTTTTAAGTGCCAGAGATTCCATAATTTGACCAACTGTCAATTCCCTTTCAAACAGCGATCGATCATCTTTTTTTTCTAGATTCAGCTCAATATATTGATCATAGGATTCGGAAAACAGTCTTACCGCCGTAGTTTTGCCAATTTGCCTGGCGCCTCTCAAAACGAGTGGTTTTCTATTTAATCCTTTTTTCCATTTGCCCAATTCTTTTAGAATATTTCGATAGAACAAATTATTCACCTTATTATATGAAGTATAAATTATTATAGTTATAATAGGACATAAAGTAAAACATAAAAAATCAAGTTATGATCATAAAGTAAAGGTAAAATAAATAATTATATATCACATAGTCAAGGTAATATAGAATAATGCTGCTCATTGTAAAAGACGAGTTGTTAGTCATCGTAATTGCTGCAGGTAAAAGAGAAAAAAGCATAATATTTCATCCGTATTGATCACCTGACACTGCCGGAAGTTTCCTTGGAAGATGTAAAAATTCATCATAAATCTGTTATTATCACAAAAAATGTAGAAGCAGCTGGAGTTCTGATCAGTCCGGAAGATTTTGATAGATGGGTGGAGAGAGGCAGATTCCTCAAAGCTATTAAACTAGGACTAAACGATTCTGAAAAAGGTAAAATCCTTTCTGATGAAGAGTTATTAGCTGAATTAGAATCTGGATTTTACAAACTGGATTAAGAATGTAGATCAAATGGACACGAAAAGCCAATCAGATCTTGTTGAAATAGCCAGATACAATAGAAATCATTACTGTTATTGAGGTACATAAACTATTAGATAAAAGTAATTTATAATAACTTACTGGCCACACAACTGGTAACACACCCCACCACAAGCGCAACCCAATTCCTTACCCCCACAAGGACTTACACTCAAAACATCCTACTTGGTTGCCTGGTCGACTCTATAACATCTCTCCACAAACTCCCTTCAGGATCAACAGAGTTCTTCTCAGAAACAGCCATCTCAATAGGAACATGTACAAAAGCATTATTCCACTCGGAAATCAACATAGCCGTTCTTCCTGTCATAGCTGCATGAACCGCATTGGCACCTAATCTGGCACAATATAACGAATCCACCGGTGCAGCCGCAGAAGCTCTTATCATATAACCGGGATCGATATATCTCAATGACGATTCACGACCTGTTTCTTTAAAATGGGCATTGATTTTATCTCTTAAAAAACTACCGATATCAGAAAGTCGTTTATTCCCCGACTCATCAGTTTTTCCCGAGTCCTCGAGAAGATCCTGACCGGCACCTTCAGCAACAACAATTACAGCATGATGCCTGGCATCGAGTCTCTCATCAAGCTTGTTAAAAAGCCCGTTTTTCCCTTCAAGCTGAAACTTAACTTCTGGAATTAGTGTAAAATTCACATCGCTGATAGCCAGTGAAGTATGAGCGGCTATAAAACCGGACTCCCTTCCCATCACTTTAACCAGCCCTACTCCGTCTATGGCACTTTTGGCTTCTGTGTGTGCAGTCTGTACTGCTTCAACAGCTCTTTCGACTGCTGTATCAAATCCGAATGATTTATGAATATAACTCAGATCGTTATCTATAGTTTTGGGAACTCCGATAACAGATATATTCAATTTTCTCTTTTTAATCTCTTCAGCAATGGCCAAAGCACCTCTCTGAGTACCATCTCCGCCGATAGTGAATAACACATTGAGATTCATTCTCTCCATGGCATCTACTATACGCACAGTATCTGATCCACCGCGCGAAGAACCAAGAATAGAACCACCCATATTATGGATGTGGTCGACAATAGTGGGATTCAGTTCTTTGATTGGAAGATTGTACTCCGGGAGAAATCCCTTATACCCCATCCTGATACCGGAAACTCTATGAACTCCATATCTGTACCACAATGTTCTGACAACGGCTCTAATGACATCATTCAGTCCGGGACATAAGCCACCGCAGGTAACAATTCCCGCATGGACATGGTTGGGATTAAAATAGATATTCTCCCGGGGACCGGCTTTTTCAAGGAGGATCTCATTTTTCAAAAGATTATCCAGATCGAGTGCGTTGAGAGTATTTGAAGATAAGACATATTCATCATCTCCGACAAATTTGGCACCATCTCCCTCACCGGAACTGGAATAGGGCATGGGAGACGGGACAGTACATTTCCCGAGTGAAGATATGGAAAAATTATTCTTTTTACTCATAATTACCTCTTTGCAATATCATAAAATGAAGCTTAACTAATGTGATTGAATTATACAACAAAGAGAAACTGTTTAATTTTTTTCCTTTTTTCTTACCCTGCTATCCATTAGAGTTATAAAAAAATACCTGCAGGAAGAAAAATGGCTGATAATTTTGACGAAATATTAAACGGACTGGATAAGTACGTCGAAAAGATATCCGAATTGAAGGACATCTTTCTGGCAAATCTTGTTATGCTCAGTGAAATTCCCTCCCCGACATTTGGAGAGGAGAAAAGAAGAGACTTTATCCTCGAGAGATTCACAGAGTACGAACTTCAGAACTGTTCCATCGATGAAAAATCCAATGCTCTAGGGGTAATCCCCGGAAAAACCGGCGAGGGTAATATACTTCTCTGTGCCCATATGGATACTGTTTTCCCAGTAAAGACAGATCATACTGTCGCGATTCAACCGGATATGGTAACGGGACCAGGTGTTGCAGACAATGGTGTGGGGCTCGCTGCATTGGTAACGCTTCCTTTGATTCTGGAAAAACTTAACCTCAAATTCAATTCTAATATAATCCTCATAGGAACATCGCGCAGCCTCGGAAAAGGAGACCTCGAAGGGCTTAGATTTTTTCTAAAACATTCGAAGATGACCATTACGAGCGGTATTTGTCTCGAAGGAGTTCGCCTGGGCAGAATTAGTTACTCGTCAATAGGTATGCTTCGTGGGGAATTGAGCTACAAAATACCCGAGGAATACGATTGGACCAGATTCAACTCAGTCGGGGCAATAGTCAATATGACAGAAATGATCTCCCGAATTCTCGAAATCCCTCTTCCAAGAAAACCCAGAACAAGTATCAACCTCGGTGCTGTAGAGGGAGGCAGTTCTTACAATATGCAGGCGATGAAAGCCAATCTCAAATTTGAAATCCGCAGTGAATCAGAAGAGATGGTTGAGTCTCTGGCACAGCAAATTAGAAATCTTTCGGATGAAATGGCTTCCCAGACAGGTTCTGATGTTAAGTTTACCGAAGTGGCCCGAAGAAGCCCCGGAGGAACAGAATTTTCACATCCCATAAATACAAGAGGAAGAGAGATCCTCAATAAGTTGGGTATAAAACCCCGCTTCTCACCGAGTACTTCTGAACTGGCCGCATTTATTGACAAACAGATTCCCGCTTTGACATTGGGCATTACCAGTGGAGAAAATATCAGTGAAATTGACGAATCAATTCATATAGAACCTCTCTTTAAAGGACTTGCTCAAATCGTAGGCATGATTCAGGCAATCGATGGAGGACACTGTAATGCAGCAAATTGAAAAGTGGCTAAAAGAAAATACATTCCATCACTCTCAATTTTCAAATATTAAAGAGTTGGTAGATTTAAAACAAAGGCAAAATGTAACAATATCCCTTTGCATTCCCACATTAAATGAAGAAAAAACTATTGGAAAAGAAATTGTACTCTTCAAATCACAATTGATGGAACGATTCCCGCTTCTCGATGAGATAGCTGTCATCGATTCAGGATCAGAAGATAATACTCTCGAAGTGGCCGCAGCATTCGGTGCCGATACTTATCTAGCCTCGGAGATTCTTCCAGAGCTGGAAGATAAAAAGGGAAAAGGAGAAAACCTGTGGAAGGCAATATATCAGCTGAAGGGAGATATTATTGTCTATATTGATGCAGATATTAAAAATATTCATCCCCGTTTTGTCTACGGCCTGGTGGCTCCCCTTCTTCTCAATAAAGAAGTTCACTATGTCAAAGCATTCTATGACAGACCTCTGGCCTTTTCCGGTAGTATCCGTCCATCAGGAGGTGGTCGAGTTACAGAAATACTGACCAGGCCTCTCTTCTCTCTATTTTACCCGGAATTAACAGCTATAATTCAACCTCTTTCAGGAGAATACGCCGTGAGAAGAGAAGTGATCGAAAAAGTCCCTTTTCCCATAGGTTACGGTGTTGAAACATCTCACCTGCTCGACATCTATGAAGAATACGGCTTATCTGCATTTGCTCAGACTGATCTCGACCAGAGGATTCACAGAAATCAGACAACAAGAGCATTGGGTAAGATGTCTTTCGGTATTTTACAGACATTTCTCCAGAGACTCAGATCTAAACATGAAATAGAAAATTTTCCGGAACTCAACACAATCTTCAGGCAATTCCAGGTTAGGGATGAAACTTTTGAAACAATTGAGTATAATATTACCGAATATGAAAGACCTCCTATGATCTCTGTTGAGAAATACAGAGAAAAATTCGGTAGGTCAAATAAAAAGAAATAACGGAGATTTAATAACTATGGGAAAGTCTAAATACCCCATTATTCTCAATAATGTCAGTTTTTCCTACGAAGCTGAGAAAGATGTTTTTAAAGATATGTCATTAGAAATTCCTGGAGGAGTGGTTTCATTAATCGGTCAGAATGGAACAGGAAAATCGACACTTCTCCTTCTTGCCGGTGGCAGGATTATGCCTCAGCAGGGAAACGTTGAAATAATGAGTACTGACACGTCAAAGATAATCAATGAAGAGGAAAGAAACAAACTGGTTTCTTTTGTCTACCAGAATATGGAATTCGAAACAGAAGAAACCATAGGAGAGTTACTTTCCATTATCTACGCAAACGGAAATCACGAAAAAAAAGAACCCGAGCTGCTAATAACAATAATTGATGTTCTGGACCTTGGAAAGATACTTGATAAAAAAACAGGTGTAATCAGTAAAGGGGAAATGCAGAGAGCCGTAGTAGCTTTTTCACTACTTTACGGCTCTAAAGTGATAATGATGGACGAACCTGTGTTTGCCATGGAAGACAATAGAAAAACTATTGTACTTGCCTACCTCAATGAGTATGCCAAACAATTTGAAGTCTCCATTTATTACTCCATACACGAGCTCGATCTATCTGTTAAATATTCAGACAATGTGCTTCTATTCACCAAAGAAGGACAAATCCTCTGCGGTCCTACAAAAGAGTTGCTCACTCGTGATAATCTCGAACGGGCTTATCAGGTACCTATGGATATGCTGAATCAGAGAGAGAATCTCTATCGCAATCATTTATTGAAAGATAATAATGATGATTTAAAAGGATTAAATACAAAAATTATTGATTAATTCGGTAAAACACCGTGCATTTACCTGCGGGATTTTACCGATATTTCGTAGAGAACCATTAGTACCAGACAAAAGAGAGCACCTGAAAATGCGATTAGACGAAATTGTTTTTCATCTATATCCGTAAGATATTCTCTTTTAATTACAAACCCCGGTTTATATTCATTGTAATCGGGGTTCCAATTTTCAATATGCACCAGATGATCGTTTTTTTCAAAAAACCCGAGGGCACGAGCTTTGAGCTTAATTATTTCGTTGTCTGTTGAAAGAGCATCGAAGTCGAGAGTCAGCTCATCATTGATCTCTCTAATCGATTCTAGGTTGTTATTGAGAAGATTTCTGTATGATTCCACTTTCGCCATGGCTTTGAGTCCAGTATCGCCTTCTGAAAAGATCAGCAGAGAATATATAGCAAGAGAAATAAAAAAAGTATAAATTATATAAGATAATTTCATCAGTAAAATTAACGGTATTTTTATAGAATACTTGAATAGAAATGAAAAGAATGATTTTAAAGATAAAAATCTAAAAAAAGCATTGAGTTGTCCGATAATCATATAGATGTTACATTATAATTATTATTGGAAACAATGAGCAGGAGCATTTATGGCAGCTGATAAACCGAAGAAATTCGAAGAAGCAGAAAAAGAACTGGAACAATATGGCAGCTGGGTCAAAGGCAGTTCCGAAGATTTCGAATTTGAAGATATAGATGAAATTAATAGTGATTATTCCTCTGGAGATCCAAATAACGCTCTTATGACTGAAGAAGAGGAAATGCTTCTCGGCGAATTGGAAAGCAATGAACCTGAAAGCGAATCATCTTTTGCTGATATTAGTTTTGATGATTTTGACGATCTGAGTGATGAAATGGATGATACTTTTGGAATGGAACCACCAGATGTAGATTTGAATGATCAGGGATCCCGTACATCTGATTTATCAGTTAAAATCCTTCAGAGTATTGAAAGCGAACTTGTCGGATTGCGAAATGAAGTAAAAGACCTCAAAACGGAATTAAGCCAGTTACACCAAAATGCTCCCTATACAGCTGAAAGACCTCCTACTGAAAGAATAGAAGATGACCAACCTGCTTCTGGATTTTTTGAAGAAGAAGATGATGATGAGACAATCGCACTCACAGGTGATGAGCTCGACAATATTCTAGGTTCAGCAGAAGTTGAAGAAGAATCAATATCAGAAGCGGATGTAGACGAATTGATGATTTCTGAAGAATTTGACGATTTCCCCGAAGAATTTGAAGACACAGATTTTCTGGATGAAGATGAACTTCAGGATACAGAAGATCTGATAAAAGACACAGAACTGGACAGCACATTAATGGATGGGCTGACTTTAGGGGGAGAAGACCCCGCTCTGGCAGAATTGACTGAACCTGATAATGAGATCGGCGAAGACTTCATTATAAGTGAAGATGGCTTGGAAGATTTTGATCTCGATAGCATTCCAGACTTCTCTGATGATACTTCTAAAAGTTTTGATCTAGATGGAGAATCATTTGAAGTTGAAGAATTTGATGGCCTCGATGGAGAGACTTTCACAGTTGAAGAATATACAATTGAAGATATCGATTTAAGTGCTGAAGAAGTCCCACCACCTATACCGGCATCAAACAATGAAAAAAATGTTTCAATCGATGATGATTCAGGATTTGATGAAGGGGAAGAGATCGATATAACAATTGATGAAGATATCATTGATTCAACTGCCGAGACAACTCCTGCATCAGTGCCGTTTGAAGGTCTTGAAGAAATCGATTTGTCCAGCTTTGATGAAAACCTCATAGATGAGACATCGGATTTTGAACAAGTAGACCTCGAGACATTTACATCAGATGATGAAGAAATAACCATAGACATTGAACCGGAAGTTTCCCAAATGCCGGATCTCGATGAGAGTATTGAGGAAGACTTTGAAATTGAGGAATTATCTCTTGATGAAGAGTTGGAACTTCCTGAACTAAACGATAGAACGCCTGATGAAGATGCCACTCTTGATGAATTTTCTATCGATGAATTATTGGCCGAAAATGATGACGATTTTAATTCCGAAGACTTAATATTGGATGAAATAGAATTACCTGATCTGGATGATTTTTCAATCACAGATGATGAGATCACTATTGACGATACAAATGATGAAATTTCTCTCGATGAGATGACCCTCGACGATACAAATGATGAAATTTCTCTCGACGAGATCACCCTAGACGATATAGATGATGAAAATTCTCTCGATGAGATTTCTCTTGATGACATTACTATTGATGATATTGATGATGAGATTTCTCTCGACGAGATCACCCTGGACGATACTGATGATGAAATTTCTCTCGACGAGATTACCCTCGACGATACTGATG
>JADGDJ010000372.1 GCA_016744925.1 Spirochaetaceae bacterium | reverse complement strand
TTTGCGTTCGTTGTATAGAGAGGTTTTCCGAAACTATTTATTAAAACAATGTCGAGATTGGAAATAGTTTCCATCGATATAAAATCAACAAGGCTGCTTTTATAACTCTCAGAGTCCATATCATTTATTTTCAGGTAATACTCTTTCAGTTTTTTTTTCTGGCTCGAGATGTAATAGGTTTCCAGAAAAAGAGTGTTAACCAGGAAAACAAGAGTTATGAATAATAGAACTAATAATCCCATCTGAAGGAAAAGTTTTTTCATTATAGAGTTCATGTTTTCACCTCAAACTTATATCCAAAACCACGAATTGTTTTTAGATAATCTCCTGAAGAAAGCAGTTTTATTCTCAAGCGGTTCATATGTGTATCCACTGTTCTCTCTGTACCATCATAATCATAGCCCCAGACGTAATTCAGGAGCTGTTCCCTTGAAAGAACAAAATTTTCATTATCAATCATATATAATAATAATTTAAATTCTGTCTGACTTAATTCAATGGCAGTTCCATTGCTTGTAACATGATGCAATTCACTATCGATGAGTAAATTCCCTTTTTGCATCATATTGCTTTCTCCATAGGTTCTTTTCATCAAGGCATTAATACGAGCCATTAAAACGATGGGGTTGAATGGCTTTTTTATATATTCATCAGTACCTTTTTTAAAACCCTGAATTTCGTCATTTTCTGAATTTTTTGCTGTTACCATGAGAATGGGTACTTTGCTGATTTTTCTTATCTGGCTACAGGCTTCCCAACCATTTAACAGAGGCATCATAATATCCAAAATAACAAGATGAATGGAGGGATCTTCAGTAAATTTATCAACAGCCTCCTGGCCATTTGAAGCTTCGAGAACGCTGTATCCCTCGTTTGTCAAAAAATCAGAAATCAGAATTCTCATTTTTGATTCATCATCAGCGATTAGAATTTTCTTTTTCATTATATGTTCCAGTACAGCTAAATTATCCGAGTTATATCACAGTTATGTTACAGAGTAAAGTTTTGCAAAAAAGTTATTGCTGTGATATTCCTGTAACAATTCAATTGTAAGTTTTATTCATCCACGAGGAGATCGTAAGATGAAAAAGAATTTATTAGTAATTTCTATATTTGTACTGTGTATAAATTTGATTTGGGCTGCAGGTGCTGTTGATTCTAACGTCACCTTGGACTGGGCAGACAATTCGCCTAACAACAATGTAGAACCAGATTATGATATCGTTTTTAATCAGTCAGAGGTTTTAGAGTTCAATATTGTCATTGATAGTGAAAATTGGCAGGCAATGCAGGACGATTTAGAAGAAAATTTATCCACAGATAACACTGATGTAATAGGATCGAGAGGCAACAGGCCGATTCCAGGAGATGAACCGGGTGAAAACAGGCCGCCTCCAGGCAAAAGACCGGTCGGAAACGGATCTGTTTCAGTGGGTCCTCCCCGGGATCAAGATGGACATGGTATGCCTGGAGAACCTCAGGCTACAGTCACCGGGATAAGTTTTGATCCCATCTGGGTGCCCGCATCAGTCACATTTGACGATATGAACTGGGAGCATGTGGGGATTCGGTTTAAAGGAAATTCAAGTCTTACATCAGCCGTAAGCTCAGATCATAAAAAACTATCGTTTAAACTGGATTTTGATGAGTTTGAAGATGAATATCCCGAGACTAAAAACCAGACATTTTACGGTTTTAGACAGCTGAATTTAAATAATAACTTTTCTGATGAATCGTTAATGCGCGAAAAGGTGAGTGCTGATCTGTTTAGAGAATTCGGGCTCGTCTCAGCTCAAACAAGCTTCTGCATAGTCAATGTGGATTATGGAGAGGGGAGCCAATACTTCGGGTTATATACTCTGGTTGAAGAGATGGACGATACAGTACTTGAGACGCAGCTTGGTGATGATTCTGGGAATCTATATAAGCCTGATGGAAGTGCCGCATCCTTTGCCTTCGGAAAATACAATGATGATGAAATGGTAAAGAAAAACAATGAAGATGAAGCGGATTATTCAGATGTTCAGAAACTCTATGAGGTCCTCAATAGTGAGTATAGAGAAAAGGATGCTGTTTCTTGGAAATCTGATTTGGAAGCCGTCTTTAATATCGATGGATTTCTAAAATGGTTAGCTGCCAATACTGTTATTCAGAACTGGGACACCTATGGAAACAGTACCCGCAATTATTACCTCTATAATAACCCCGAAACTGGCCTTCTGAATTGGATTCCCTGGGACAATAATGAATCTCTACAGGATGGAAAATCGAGACTGTTTAGCCTCTCCCTGGCAGAGGTGGATAATGGATGGCCATTAATACGCTATCTGCTTGATGATGCTGAATATAAAGCAGAGTACGATTCGTATGTTCAGAATTTTGTCGATGAAGTCTTTAGCCGAGATAAAATGATAGAAACATATAATGGCTATTTTGAAATGATAAAAGAATATGCTTATAACGAAGTATCGGGATATACATTCATTCGATCCGATCAATCTTTTAATTCCGCAGTGGAAGGTCTTAAATCCCATGTTGTTCAGAGAAATGAAGCTGTTGAGAAATATCTGAAAAATTAGAGAACAAAGAAGGTATATTATGATCAAACAAAAGTTAAAAAATTTTGAGTCGATAAAACTAAAAGATATGGATTCTGTAAAATTAATGAATAGAAAAGAATGTAAATATACAGTTTCTTACAGTACTTTAATAACTCTCCTTGGGGAGTTGAAAGAGGACTATTTTATTCTGGAAATTGATGGTGAGAATTTAATGCCCTATGAGTCAGTCTATTATGATATGCCTGACTTTAAACTGTATACATCTCATCAGAA
>JADGDJ010000138.1 GCA_016744925.1 Spirochaetaceae bacterium | reverse complement strand
CAGTTGAAGAGTTCGGGATGATTCTGATGATGTAAGAAGTAATGCCATTATAAATTCATTCCAGGAATAGATAAAACAGAACGTACCTGCCGTTGCCAGTCCTGTCTGAGAGAGAGGGACTATGACTTTGGTAAATCTCTGAGTGAAACTTGCTCCGTCTATTGTCGCTGCCTCCTCCAGTTCCACAGGTATAGAATGCATAAATGATGTGAGTAGAAATACGGAAATAGGGATATTGATTGTACTGTAGACAATAATCAGTCCAATAAGTGAATCATAAAGACCCAATTTCTGTATGATCGTGAAATAGGGGACCATAAAAGAAATAATAGGTAAAAGGATTCCCGCAACGAGTACTGTAAAAATGATATTTTTTCCCTTAAAATTCTCTCTGGATATTACAAATGAAGTCATTGCGGCGACAACCAGGTTTAGCAATACAGCAACAAGCGCTACAAAAATTGAATTCATAAATAATGAGGGCAGTTTGGCCTTTACCATAGCGTTGTAATAATTGATAAACATCCATTGATCGGGAAATCCAAAAGGATTCTGCTGTAATTCAAGATTACTGGACTTAAATGAAGCTAAAAGTAGCCAGATCAGGGGATAGATAGCCACAAATAGAAAAAATCCAAGAACTATCCATTTAAATGTGTTCAATATTATTTTCATTTTCCTATTCTCCTACTGGACCGAGTCGGCGCCGGCATCTCTCCGACTGAGTAATGTTCTAATTAACACGATAACAACGGTTCCCAGGAATATGAGAATTGTTCCGGTCGCATTGGCTTCACCGAGCCTGAATGCATCCATTTTATGGTAGAGGATTAGACCCATTACCGATGTTGAATGGGCAGGTCCTCCGTTGGTCATCAGGAATGTCGCTTCGAAGTGGCGCATACCGTAAGCCATGGCCAAGGTCATTGTTGTAACGAGTATTCCTCTGATCATGGGCAGGGTGATGTACCATTCCTGTTGAAGTATTGAGCAACCGTCAATATCGGCGGCTTCATAAAATGATTTCGGAATGGTCGTTGTCGCCGCGAGAATGATAATCATAAAGTAACCGATATAGAGAACCTGCTGAGCTATGATTGAGGGAAGAGCTGTTCCGATTTCTCCAAGCCAGTTGTGTCCTTCGACTCCGATTATATTCAGAAAGGCGTTGAGAAATCCATACATGGGGTTGTAGATGGCTTTCCACATCATTGCTATGGCTACAGCGGATATAATATTAGGGAGAAAGTATATGGTTCTGAGCATTCTCCAACCTTTCGGTTTCCTTGCCAGAATCAATGCCACCATAGAAGCCAGCGGAATCTGTATAAAACCACCGGAAAGAGCCCATATAATATTATTTTTAACAGATAATTGAAATGTTTCATTTGTCAGTAATTTTTTATAATTATCAATCCCTACAAATTTCATTGCTGAAATACCATTCCACTTCATCATGCTTGTTGAAAGTACAAAACCCAATGGGTATATGAAGAAACAGGTATATAGAAAAGCAACGGGGACCAGGAATAATAATATCATTTTAATATTCTTATTTTTCATTTGCGGTGGTTCCTTAAGGTATTCAAAATAATCAGGGCCATCACAGAATATGATGACCCGTTGTGTTTAATTGTAATCTGTTTTTTACTGATCGTTAACTTTTTTTAACATTTCTACAAACTCAGCAGGAGTGGCTTCACCAAGAGCCATTTTTCCAAGAGCTTGACCGAATTCACTCACAACATCAGCAGGTACAACACCGGCGAGATGGGGAACTGTGAAAGAAGCATTGTTAGAAGCTTCAATGAACTTTTTCTGCAGAGGATCATCGATAGTTGATGAATCGTATTTTACAGCAAAAAGAGATCCAGCTTGTTTTGAAATCTCGGCTACATTTTCAGCTTTAGTCATCCATTTTACGAATTGGACTGCTGCGGCTGCTTTAGCCGGGTTCTCTGCATTAGCAGCGGCTGCAAAGTTAGTCTGTAAGAAACCGATCTGAGCACCGGAATGACTTCCTGCTGCAGGAGCTGGGCCCACTTCTGTCGCGGCATATACTTCAGGAGCATCACCTCTGACTCGTCCGATATACCAGGGTCCATTTATGAACATAGCGGTTTCACCGGCTAGAAAGTGACCACCGGATACACCGGCATCTCCGCCGATAGCATCCATAGATGTGTTTCCATCAGAATACATTGCAAGAAGAACTTCAGCTGCTTTTACATAAGCATCGCCTTCAAATAAATTGTTATATACATCTTTTCCGCCGATTGAAGCGACGAAATGTGAATACCACAGCATTGATGTCCAGGCATTAGATCCACCGGTCATCTGTGATGTAGGAATAGTTCCGGCTGCTTTAAGTTTTGCAGCGGCGTCCATAAAGTCTGCATAAGTTTTAGGATAAGTTGAAACTCCTGCTTTTTTAAGAAGATCCATATTGTACCAAACAGGAGTAATAGCCACTTCATAGGGAAGAGACTTCACCATACCATTAACAGTCGCCTGTGCAACAGTTCCTTCGTTAAAGTCTTTTCCCCAACCCATATCCAGTTCTTTGGTAAAATCCATGAGGAGATCCGATTCATAATAAGCTTTTGTTGTAGGGTTTAATTTCATAGTAAAAATATCCGGAACGATACCGGCGGCAACAGATGTTCTTATTTTCTGCTCATAACCATCATAATCTGGTTGAGCTTCTATTTCAACTTTGATAGATCCTGCATTGTCTGCATTAAACTGTTCTACAAGAGTTGCAACTGCCGGTGCTTTTGAATCTTCACCAACCCAGATACAGGGCCATTTGAGTACTATTTCCTCTTTTGCTTCCTCTTTACAGCTTGTTAAACCAATGATTGAAACAAGTGCTAAACCAAGTAGCAGAAAATTACTTTTTTTCATTTCGGTCTCCTTTAATTACTTACGTTAAGTAAGTAAACCACGGTCCTTAAAGAGTTGTCAAATAAAAGTTTATAAAACATTATAAAGTTCTTTTAGTTGGAGAAGTAATCGTTGAATACGAGGTCGGCGGCACCCTGTCCGGCATTGACGGGATTGTAGGAACAGTGCTTGATAGACAGGCCTTCTATATTATCGAATTTACAGGGATCGTTCTGCATCAGTTCATCTGCATAGAGTGCAAGTCGTTCTGCATAGAGAGGAGAGCGTGAGATGATGAGGAAGGTATCGGGAGAAAACACTCGGCTTAGCATTTTTAGGCCCATGGTCAACTGTTCTGCTTTCTCTCTTATAAAGAGGTCTACATCTTTGTTTCCCGATTGAATGAGAGAGTCAATAGCGAGAAAATTATCCAGATCGGCAAAATCTCTAATGTCCTTTACGATGGCCGGTTCGGCGAGATAAGACTGAAGACAGCCCTGTTCTCCGCAATCGCATAAACGGCCGTTATAATCGATTGATGTGTGTCCGATTTCCATTGTTGTGGCTCCATTTGTCGTTAGGACAACTCCATCATTTATAAAGGCTCCTCCGACTCCCGATCGTATGAGCAGTGTTACCAGGGATTTGGATTCCGATACGCTGCCATAAAGATATTCATTCATGGCTATGACGGAGCAGTTATTGTTGACGTATATAGGAGTCTTGAACAATGCTTCCATTTTGTCTCTTAAAGGGTAGTTGGAAAGACCTTCGATGCGATCGTAATAAAGTACAGCTCCAGATGAAATATCCACTTTCCCAGGTGCACCGACGCCAATGCCGAGAATCTTCTCTTTGTTGATAGAAGATTTATCGATGCCTGTTTGGATAAGCTGACAGATTAGACTGAATATACTGTCGGCTGTGTGATTTTCATCAATATCAACAAAATTGTTATACACAGGTGTTCTATTGAAATCAACGATAACCAGAGATATGGATGTGGAACAGAAATCGATCCCTATCGCATAGGCTGCTTTTGAGTTTATTTTGTAATAAACCGGCTTACGTCCCTTTTTCTCAGTAGAAATGTTATTTTTTTTGTTGATTACTATGAGTTTGTCATTTTCCAGATTAGCGAAAATGCGTAGTATAGTGGGAGGTTTTAAACCGGTTAGGTTCACCGCTTCTGATTGGGACAGATTTTCATTTTTCTGAATTAGGCCCAGAATCAGTTTTTCATTTCGTATTCTTATATCATTTCCACGCAAAGGCAATTTAGATCCGGACATTATATTACTTCCTGTAAGTAAGCTTAAAATCATTCTAACAGCATTAACGCTTTTTTTGCAACAAACAAAATTATTTTATCTTTACATACATTCAAATGAATGATATTTTAAAATTAATTATTTATTTACTGTAAGTAAGTAAAGGTGGTGATTGAGTTTGAGCAGGTTTCCAGATATAGAATCTTATAGATCGATGCTGCGACTTTTGCTTGTGTATTAGAATGAGAACTTGTGTGCTGGGCTTAAAATTATTTATAGTTCGACGCTACGAGTTTCGCGTCTCAGGAGAAATGATGTTAAATGATGATTTGAAAGATTTAGAGAAAAAAGCCAAAGAGATCAGAATAAAAACAATTGATGCAATCGGTTTTCTCGGTGTAGGTCATATCGGTGGCGCTATGTCCATTGTTGAATTGCTCACCATATTGTATTACAGCAAAATGCACATTGATCCCAAAATACCTAAAATGGAAGATAGAGATAAATTAGTCCTCTCTAAAGGACATGCCGGTCCTGCTCTTTATAGTACTTTGGCACAGAAAGGTTTTTTTCCTGTTGAATGGTTGCATACTCTTAATCAGGGCGGAACTAAACTTCCCAGCCATTGCGATATGAATATGACTCCCGGTATTGATATGACAACAGGATCTCTGGGGCAGGGACTCTCTTCAGCCATAGGTCTGGCCCTGGCTATGAGAATAGATAAGATTGATCGAAATGTTTTTGCCATTATTGGTGATGGTGAATCTCAGGAAGGGCAGAACTGGGAAGCGGCTATGGCAGCGCCACAGTTCAAGTTGAACAAACTCATCGCTTTTACTGATTACAATAAAATGCAGATTGACGGTTATACATGTGACATTATGCCCATAGATGATCTTGTTGAGAAATGGAGTGCCTTCGGATGGAGTACTTATCGTGTAAACGGTCATAATTTTGCAGAACTCGACAAGGCTATCGATGATGCACGAAAATCAAAAGATAAACCGTCC
Organism: Spirochaetaceae bacterium; assembly: GCA_016744925.1. Taxonomy (GTDB): domain Bacteria; phylum Spirochaetota; class Spirochaetia; order DSM-2461; family DSM-2461; genus Spirochaeta_F. Next base: position 7,475 of record JADGDJ010000138.1, on the reverse strand, counting down.
ATGATCATAATGGATACAATCAAAGGAAAAGGTTGTTCATTCGCTGAAGGTCAGCTTACCAATCACAATATGGTTTTTACCTATGAGCAGGCTAAAGAAGCCATCGCGGCACTAGGTTAAGGAGGGGAATATGTCAGATAAAGATATGAGAGAAGTGTACACGGATACACTGATAGAATTGGCAGAGTCCAATGATAAAATCTGCCTTATGGAAGCAGATTTGATGAGAGCTACCGGAACAAATCCCTTTAAGGAAAAATTTCCCGAAAGAACTTTCAATGTAGGTGTAGCCGAAGCCAATATGGTCGGTGTCGCTTCCGGATTGTCTGCCGGTGGAAAAATCCCCTTTGCGGCTACCTTTGGATGTTTCGCTGCGAGAAGAACTTTTGATCAGTTTTTTATCTCCGCCAACTACGCTCAGCAAAATGTAAAACTTGTGGGAACTGACCCGGGAGTTTCAGCGGGATTCAACGGTGGAACCCATATGCCCTTCGAGGATATCGGTCTTATGAGAACGATCCCCAAATTAGTCATTTTTGAGGCCTCCGATACGGTCTCATTGAAAAAACTGCTTCCACAGGCTGCTGAACATAAAGGCAGTACTTATATGAGACTCCAGAGAAAAGGGAAGAACACTCATTACAGCGAAAGCGATGAAATAATTCTCGGCAAGGGTAATGTTTTGAAAGAGGGAAGTGATGTAACCATAATTGCAACAGGTTATGTCATGGTTCCCGAAGCCATAGCAGCAGCTGAAATCCTGTCCGAAGAGGGCATCAATGCCACTGTTATCGATATGCATACTATTAAACCTCTCGATAAAGATCTCATTCTAAAATATGCCGAAAAAACAGGGGCCCTGGTAGTCTGTGAAAATCATCAGAAATCCTGTGGTTTATTTGCAGCTGTTTCAGAACTTCTCGCTGAGGAGAGACCGACTCCTGTACAGGCTGTAGCCGTAGAAGATCTGTTCGGTCAGGTGGGAACACCGGCATTCCTTCAAGGTGCTTATGGACTGACAAAAGAGAATATTGTAGAAAAAACTAAAATTGTATTGGAGCGTAAAAATGGATAAAATCAAACTGGCTATTGCCTCGGATCTCTCGGGATTCCCTCTGAAAACAGCTATTGTAAACCACCTGAAAGAGAAATATGCCGATACCATCGAAGTTATCGATTTCGGAATAGAATCGGAAGAAAAACCGAAACCCTATTTTGAACAGGCGCCCAAAGTGGCAAAAGTCGTTCAGAGCGGAGAAGCGCAAAAGGGTATCCTCATTTGCGGCACCGGTCAGGGAATGGCCATCGTCGCCAATAAATACAAGGGTGTTTACGCTTCTGTCGTGGATAGTGTTTTCTCCGGTGAAAGATGCAAGATCATCAACAATGCCAATGTTATAACTATGGGGGGATGGGTCACAGCTCCTTTCCTGGGACTGGAAATTGTCGACGGATGGCTCTCCATGGCATTCACCCAGAAGATGGAATTCAAAAAAGACTTCCTGACGAATGCCTTTGCTCAGGTTCAGAAACTGGAGGAAGAGATCTATGGCTGAAACATCTGAAATGATTGCCGATCTGGTAGCCAAAGCCGGTAAAGCTCAGAGATCTATCGTCAATTATACTCAGGAGCAGCTCGACGATATCTGTCTGGCCATCGCCTGGGAAGTATATGAAGATGAAAATATTAAAATCCTTGCCAATATGGCTGTTGAAGAGACAGGCATGGGTAATGTGGAAGATAAAATCAAAAAGCACAAGGGAAAAGTCCTCGGTGTCATTGCCGATGTAAAAGATGTAAAATCAACTGGTCTCATTGAAGAAAACAGTGAAACAAAAATAAAAAAATACGCCAAACCGGTCGGTGTTGTAGGTGCTCTGACTCCTGTGACCAATCCCACTGCGACTCCTGCAAGCAATGCCGTATCGATCCTTAAAGGCGGGAATGCCGTCATTTTTGCCCCACATCCCAAATCAAAGGTGTGTTCTGCCAAAGCCATTGAGTTCATGCGCAATGGTCTGAAAAAAATTGGTGCTCCGGAGGATCTCATTCAGATAGTTGCCGAACCTTCCATTGAAGCGACGGGAGAGCTGATGAAACAGGTGGACCTCGTCCTGGCGACAGGTGGTGGAGCTATGGTTAAAGCGGCTTATTCCAGTGGAACACCGGCTTATGGTGTGGGACCCGGAAACTCTGTACAGATCATTGCCGAAGATGCTGATGTTAAAGATGCCATGGCTAAAGTCGTTTTGAGTAAATGTTTTGACAATGCCACTTCCTGCTCATCTGAGAACTCTATCATTGTTGAAAAATCTGTCTATGAAGTTGTCCTTTCTGAATTGAAAGTCGGCAAAACATATTTTTGTAATGCCAAAGAGCGTGAAATTCTTGGTAACTGGATGTGGATTACCAATAAAAAGGGATACAGGTCGATCAATCCCGCCATAGTGGCTAAATCAGCCGAAGTAATCGCTTCCGATGCAGGTTTAAAAGTCCCCGGCGGAACGAAAATTCTTATGGTTGAAGGTGCTGATGATATAGAAAATGATTTTTTCAGTCAGGAAAAACTATCTCCTGTTCTGACTATTTATAAATACGATGGATTTGACAATGCTATGGAGATTCTCACCAGACTGACAGACAACTGCGGCACGGGTCACTCCTGCGGTATTCATACAAAAACTGACTCTTATGTTGAGCGAATGTCTCTGGATATGAGGACAAGCCGCATTATGGTGAACCAGCCTCAGGCTCCGGCTAATGGGGGAAACTTTTTCAACGGAATGGCTTCCACCGTAACTCTCGGCTGCGGGACCTGGGGGGGCAACATCACTACGGAAAACATCAATTACAAACATTTTCTTAATGTTACCTACGTTTCCCAGTGGTTTATACCGGTAAAACCGGAAGACAACGAGATGTGGGGAGAATTCCACAGTAAATTCGGCAAATAGGAATAATAAATGAAACTATTTGAATATCAGGCTAAAGAGACATTTAGAAAAAACGGAATTCCTACGCCGCAGAGCATGCTGATCACATCGGTTGATGAATTGGGTGCCGCATCGGACATGACAGGATTTCCTCTGGTTTTAAAATCCCAGCTGCTTATGGGTGGCAGGGGAAAAGCGGGGCTGATCCGTTTTGTAAAAGATCGGGCTCAGGCTGAGGAAGAGTGTGCCCAATTGTTTGCTTCCTACTACAACGTTAAAAAAATACTCGTGGAACAGGCTGTTCATATCAAAAGTGAGATTTACCTCTCCATCACAGTGGATCCTGTCGCGGCTAAACACATGATTATCGCCTGTGCCGACGGCGGTGTTGAAATTGAGACACTGGCAGAGACGGCACCGGAAAAAATAATCCGTGAGTACATCGATCCTGACAGCGGAATATCGCCTTACCAGATGAGAAATGTGGCTTTCCAGCTCGGCTTGAATGGTGATGTGATGAAGAAATTTTCAAGTGTTCTGGGAAAACTCTATACGGCTTTTAAAGCCAACGATGCGGAACTGATTGAAATCAATCCCCTTTTTATTACGGGAGATGAAGATGTTGTAGCCGGTGACGGGAAGCTCTCTATCGATGATAACTCGGATTTCCGACAGAATACTTATGAAAAAACCAGAGAGTATTACGATTCCGATGCCGAGTATGAATCTGCTCTCGAGGGAATCCCCTATTTACAATTTGATGGAGACATCAGCCTCATGTGTGCCGGAGCGGGACTCACAACAACTGTATACGACCTGATCAATTACGAGGGAGGGACCGTGGCGAATTATCTTGAATTCGGTGGTCCCAACTATAAAAAAGCGGTTAGAGCTATGGAACTATGCCTGAAAAATGAATCGAAAGTGATCCTTGTGGTTACCTTCGGAACAATAGCGAGAGCCGATGTAATGGCTGAGGGTATTGTCGAAGCCATCAATAGATTGAAACCGGACAGACCCATTGTCACCTGCATCAGAGGGACAAATGAAGAAGAGGCCAACCGCATCCTGAAAGACGCGGGACTGGTGCCTCTATACGATACGGAAGAAGCTGTGAGAAAGGCCGTTTCCATCGCTGCCGGGGGTGACGCATGAGCATATTTATAGATGAAAATACAAAAGTACTCGTCCAGGGTATAACCGGTAAAGAGGGGCGTTTCTGGACCGATCATATGATCGGTTGCGGAACCAATGTGGTTGCCGGAGTGACTCCCGGAAAAGAGGGACAGAAAGTGGAAGGCCGAGAAGTCTATCACTCTGTCCGACGGGCTGTTGAGCAGGAGGACGTGGAAGCATCTATGCTTTTCGTACCTCCGAGGTTTACGAAAGATGCCGTGTTTGAAGCCCTTGATTCGGGGATAAAAAAAATAGTCACCGTTGCCGATGGGATTCCCCTGCACGATGCCATACAAATCAGAAAAGCGGCTCTTTTAGAAGGTGCACTGGTTATCGGTGGCAACACATCGGGCGTTATCTCTCCGGGGAAAGCTATGATGGGATTTTTCCCCTATTGGATTGAACGGGTTTATAAACCCGGCAGAATCGGTATCATGACCAGAAGCGGATCCCTCACGAATGAAGTGACAGCCATGGTTGTTAAGGCGGGATTCGGAGTGACTTCCCTCATCGGTATTGGAGGAGATCCCGTACCGGGCACCAGATTTGCCGAAATGCTTCCCTTTTATGAAGCGGACGATGAAACCGATGCGGTCGTACTTATTGGAGAGCTCGGAGGTTCCATGGAAGAGGAGTGCGCCCAAATGAAAAGAGATGGACTCTTCACCAAACCACTTGTTGCTTTTCTCGGTGGCCGTACTGCTCCGGAAGGAAAGAGAATGGGTCATGCAGGAGCCATAGTCTCCGGTGGTAAGGGGTCAGTAAAAGATAAAATCGAAGCGATTGAAAGTGTTGGCGGCAAGGTGGCTGAAAGACCCCGTTTTGTCGGTGATTACTTGAAAGAACTTCTCGGACAATAGGGGTTTTAATGACTAAAGAGATACAGAAAAAAATGCTCTATCTCGGGCTGGCTTTCATTCTTATGATAACCATGATGAATTTGCCTCTGTCCGATTCGATTCGCGGTGCCGGAAAGGGTTTTCTCTCTAACGAAGGGCAGATTGCCATGGGGATTCTACTTTTCAGTCTCGTATTGTGGATGACTGAAGCTTTACCTTTTCACATCACGGGGATGCTCAGTGTTGTTCTTCTGGCGCTGTTCAATGTCGATTCTTTTAAAAACATTATCAAGGTGGGATTTGGAAATCATATCATTGCCTTTTTTATCGGTGTCCTTATCCTTTCTGCATTTATCACCAAGTCCGGTTTGGGAAAACGGATCAGTGTTTTCCTTTTATCAAGAACCGGTAACAGCACAAGTCTGATAATATTCGGATTTATGCTTGTGGGAGCCACTCTTTCCATGTGGATCACCAATATGGCAGTGGCGGCAATGCTGCTGCCTCTGGGAGTTTCCATTCTGGAGGAAGAGGGCTGTCTGCGCCTGAAGAGCAATTTCGGTAAAGCTCTTATGATCGCCTGTGTCTGGGGACCGCTGATCGGCGGAATCGGAACACCGGCCGGGGCGGGACCTAATCCCATAACCATCGGTTTTTTAAAAGAGATGGCCGGTGTGGATCTGAGTTTTACACAGTGGATGAAATACGGCATACCCGCTGTGGTTCTGCTGCTGCCCATTGGATGGGCCCTTCTTTTGATAATGTTCAAACCTGAAATGAAACATCTGAAAAAGACGAAAGAGGAACTGCGACAGGAGTATGACAATTATCCCCCTATGAGCCGGGAAGAAAAGCTGACACTTGTTATTTTTATCCTCACAGTTGTACTGTGGCTCACTTCGGGATTTCTCGGAAAACTGATGGGGATTTCCATTCCTGTTTCCATGCCCGTATTTCTTACAGCAACACTTTTTTTCTTTCCCGGTGTCACTGGTTTAAAATGGAAGGAAATTGAAGAGGATATCTCCTGGAGCGGCATCATTCTCGTCGTTACTGGAATATCTATTGGTATGATGCTGTATCAAACAGGAGCTGCCGGTTGGTTGTCTTTTGTACTTCTCGGAGGAATCGGAAATCTCTCTCCGCTCTTGAGAGTCGGATCTATAGTCTTAATTGTTATGATTCTGAAAATAGCTCTCTCCAGTAATTCTGTAACAGCTACAATTGTAATTCCCATTATGATTGCTCTGGCAGATAATCTGGGCCTTGATGCTCTGTCTATTGCCTTGCCCGCATCGATTACTGCTTCGCTGGCATTCATTCTTGTGACATCCAGTCCGACCAATGTCATTCCCTATTCGGCGGGGTTCTTTTCCATTAGGGATTTTGCCAGATCGGGGATCATTATGACTCTTTTCACCACAGTCATCGTCTCTCTCGTGATTTATGTCGTCGGGAAGGCCTCTGGTCTTTACTGAAAACATCCCGGATTCGATCTCTCTCCTCCCTCTATAATCAGGGCGAGGGGGGATCGCAGTGAAAAGATGTGTTCATCAGGTCCTTCTTCTAAGATACAAAGAAGGACCTCTTTTCAAAATATCCCGGAATTAACCCGGGGAAATCTTTCAACATATTTAATACATAGTCAAAATCCCTAACAATGTGCTCCGGAGAATGGGCATCAGAGCCAATGGTAATCTTTTGTCCTCCCAGCTGTTGAAAACGTTTGATAATATCTCTTCCTGGAGAGGTTTCATTATAGTTTTTTCTCAGAGGGGATGTATTGATTTCAAGGGCTATGCTTTTATCAATAATCACTTCCAAGATGGCATCTATCAATTCGGGATCACCTTTTGAACAGTGATAATATCTTTTGGGAAAGTCCATATGTGCCAGAATGTCAAATCCTCCCGATTCCACCATCTCAAGCATGTTTTTATAATAGGCATTGAACAATCCTTCCAGGGATAAATGCCTCAGTTTTTCCCGATTCCCGACAAAAACATCACCGATCATGTGAACGGAACCGATAAGAACATCGTAATCACTTTCTGTAAAAAAATGAAAATGATCGGGATAGAGGTTGGGGGCATCGAATTCCACCCCTTTCAGGATTTTCAACTCAGAATTGAAACATGATTTTTGGATTTCGAACTCTCTGGAAAATCCCCTTTCATCGAAATACTGATACCCTTCATCTCCCGGATTGAAATCGACATGATCCGTAATGGCTATTCCCTTAAGCCCCAGCTGTGCCGCTCTTCCGATCATATCACCCATGGCAGACTGGGAATCCTCCGAAAACGAGCTATGATTGTGCATATCAAATATCTGTTTCATTACATAAAAAATACTGTAGGGATTTTTATTTTACAAGGTAAATCACTTCTGAAGGAATCAATATAGTCAAATAGAAATACCCGAGTTATACTTGTGCCATGTTACATATACTGCTGATTCTCTTCGCCTCCGGTTTATTTCTTTTACTGACGACAGTCGCCATTCTCTCCAAAATCGAGAAAGAAG
>JADGDJ010000137.1 GCA_016744925.1 Spirochaetaceae bacterium | reverse complement strand
TGTCATAAAATCCTCTTTAAACAAAAAAAAGCACCTTTCCGGTGCTTTTCCACGATGAAGCCTTCAATTCGCAGGAATTAACCCGCCAATGATAGCCGGACATTCCTAAATCTCTGCAATATCTTTTAAAGCTTCAATCGCTTCATCTTTTGCTTTGACTTTTGTTTTCTTCACAGCTTTGACAATGATATTATTCCACTGTTTTTCCGGTTGTTCATCTTTCATCTCTTCCAGGAGAAATAGAATTTCATCACTCATCTCAAGATTGTAGATTTTCTCCGTATCGTAAAAAAACAACTCGACAAAAGCATTAATAAAATCACCGACACTTCTGTTCTCTCGAGAAGAACGTCTATCGAGCATTTCTTCTTTTTTCTGAGACCTTTTAAGGTCTCTGTTTCTTCTTTCTATATCTGTACTTTTCATATGAAAAACCTCTAACGTATTATTCCGACGGTACTGTATACTAAATTTAGCAAATTATCAATAAGTAACTTAGTTTTAAAAGCTTGGATTTTTTTTGATAGGAATGGCTGCAATGAAACAGAGGTTTACACAAAGCCTGACGGCTAGCTTAATAACCGTTGTTTAAGATATCACTTCCATCATGAATTCCCCACAACCATTGATTGGAATCACCAATAAGAGTCGCGACAACCAGGGCCTCATTGTATGTAATTTCATCGGACCAGCTGTCGAAAATATTTTCCGTTGAATGAACCCGAATGACATAATTCTCCCTGTAGTACTCGACAAGAGGATCGTGCCATGTTTCATCGTGTTTGTAATACTCACTGACCATATGGATCAGTTTATCACCAGCTTTTTCAATGGAAAACTCAAAAATCAAATCATCTTGATTAAAACGATAGATCGCAATGCCGGAGTCGATTCTCTTATCAAGCCGAAAATAGCCATCCATCAACTTTCGGGCATTTTCACGGCTGATTATCACAGCCGTCAGATAACCAGATTCATCATCATTTTTAATACTGAATGTTTCAGATCTGGCAAATGCTGATTTTTTTACTGAGACTATAACACCGCGGTGTATGCTTTTTCCAAATAGACCATCATCAAATTCATCATAAATACTCACGAGGGGATCTTCCGCAAACAGAAAAAGAGAAGCAAAAAATGCCATTAAAATTAATACTGATTTATTCATAAACGATTCCCTGTAAAAGATACGTTTGAAAATCCACTGTCCTTCAGTATTTTTTCAATTAGTATCCGATTATTCTCACCGGCATTATTCAAAATCCCCAGCTCAATGACTTTCTCTACTATCCTGGGATTTAAAAAATTGACTAGATCACGCCACTGACCCGGTGTTAGCTCCGCATCAGGGAAATTATCATTATCAGTCTTACGATCCTCTATATAATACTCTGTTATTCCCGCATCGGGTATAAAGAGGGTGATGTTCTTTCCCATATCATGTTCATTTATGGATATGAACTGGCTCAACATATCCTTATCGTATGATTGAGGATTATCGTACACTGTGCCGCTGATATTTATTCCCGCTTTTACAACGGCTGTCAATATTATGAAATTGTAATTATCCACTGCCGGATCAATTCCCGCATCAATGCACGAGCTATATATTTCCAGCTGGTTCCTCTCTGATTCTTCAGGCTCAATATTCTGCTCATAGAGAGATTTAATCTGCCACCAGTTAACATTGCGATCTGTAAAATCATAGGGAAATATCAGTTTGACTCTATATTCGGAAGTATTGAGAAGGTAGAGATCTCCGATCTCATCAGCTATGGTATAAGCAGACTCTTCTCTGCTTTTGAAAGGGGAGAAATCAGAGAAAGATATTCCCGCAACATATCTTTCCAGTGCGAATCCCAATAGGGACAATACTAGAAGCAGAGAAAGAATAAGGAGCGGAATTTTAAGACTCTTCACGGATCCCCTCCTCTATAACATGATCAAATTTTATATTGTTTATACCACTTTCTCTCAAAATTCCCGAGATGAGATTCTGAAGATTTTTATCGGCTCTTTCCAGTAATCCCCCACTGAGAGAATCTTCTTCTATTCTCTCTTTTTCATCATATATAATATTCAGGTAGTCACTCTGTTTGAGTTTCCCGAAGCGCTGAAGAGAGAAGTATTCATCGATGGAACTTTCATCGGCATCAATGCCGAGAATCCGGGGATAGGGATAAGAGATGTGAACGGCATTGTCAGAAACAGCAATTGTAACCCCTGTTGAAAGGTCAACTCCAGCAGACACAATATACTCAATGGTAAAGAGAGAGCGTTTATCGACAATAAAATTTTCTTTGATTTCCGTATAAATGACATTTCTATATATCTGCCTGGCGGTAACGATCTCTTCTAGATTTCTGATTCTCTCGCTGTATGCTTCCAGTTTTCTATCTCTAAATTCAAGAGATAGAAATAAAAACAAAACGGCGAAGGCAATTACCAAAAGAGAAATTATGATCCAAGTTCCTGCTACCTTTTTTGACATCACACTTATTATGTTATATTTTTCACAATGTAGCAAAAGATAAATTTTTAAAGCAGTTTTTCAGATCCCGGATAAACCCTGCAGAACAAATTCATATTGTTCCCGGTAATCACCGCCGTATTCCATTTTGGTATCACCGGAGTCCAGAATATTCTGGAGTTCCTCTTTCAGTTCAATCAGTCGATGATAACAGGAAGGGCATATCCGCGGATCCTGGTTGAGCAAATCGATAACAGAACCTTCAATAAAAATAATGATCGTTTCCAGCTTTTGAAATATTTTATTATAACCGTAGCCTTCCAGATTGTTGGACATGCAGAATTTTAAACCTCTGGAAATAGCCTCATCAATACCGCTCAATTCTGAAGTAGAATGCTTCTGCCTGGTATGAGATAATATAGAACAGGCAATCTGAGTAGGAAAATATACAAAGTCGATAATATCTTCCTCGGAGATAGTGTATGCCTCTTTAAAAACCTTCCAGCTCCCATCAATTTCCTGATTGCTTATCAGTGACTTACAAAAAGTTATTAATTGCTGTTCCGTATACTGTTCATGGGGGATCAGGTCATTGGCAAGGGCTTTGAGGACCAATCGCATAGAACCGGGGATTTTTGACATATTTTCATAATCATCATCTTTAGACTTAAAATACTTTTTCATTAATACCATAGAGAAACCCTTTTCTTATTTTCATTGAATGAAAACCGCCGGCTTTGTGAAAATGCACAAAATCCAACGGTTTATTTCTATTTTTACTTCTTGAGGGGATAACCGTTTTTCTCGAGAGTATCCATAACAGATTTCTCAAAATTGCTGATAAAATCTCCCGATAGAGTTTTCTCCCGATCACAGAATGTCGTTCTTACGGTTACGGCTTTCTGATCATTGTCCATTTGGAACACGTCGACAATACTCACTTGTTCAAGCTCTTTTATCTTAAGCTTATTGAGTACAGATATTATTGAAGCGACAGGCTCTTTTGATTCAGTGACAACCGTGCAGTCAAATGTAGAGGAAGGGAATCTCGAAAGAGGCTCATACCTCGTCTTATCCTTGATCTGTCTCGTCTCAAAATCTGTCACATCGAGTAGGGCAATGGCCAGATTGCCCTTAATTTTAAAATCTCTCGAGACAACAGGATGAACCGATGTTATAAATCCGGCCACTTTACCCATCACCTGAAAATTCAGGATTTCATTAGGATGCAGGCCCTTCCACTCAGGTTCCACATAGGGGTTTACAGAACGATAATCGGGTCTGCTCAGTTTCACTTTCAGGTTGAGGTAAGCAAACAAATCTTCGAGGTTGTTCAGCAAGTCCATAAAAGGCGATTCTTTTTTGGAGAACCATGCCAAAGCAACCTGACTTCTCTCATTCGAGAATTTTTTAGCATCGGGGAGATAACTTCTTCCGACTTCAAACATTCGGAATGCACTTTGAGTCTTCTGATTCAATGCAGCGGACTGAAGAATCGAAGGGATGAGTGAAGGTCTCATTCTGTCAGATTCGGGAGATGTGGGATTCGCCAGTTGAAGTTCTTCATTCAACTGGGGCCACGATGCTTTTTTCAGCAGCTTTTCACCAACCATTGGATAAGTTAAAACTTCATGGGCCCTTGCCCTTAAAACAAGAAAGTCCTGAATATTTCTTGTCAGTTTTTTTGCATTGGAGAGCCTCACTGCAGATATGGCATTCAAAGGAGAAGCGGGTACGATATTGTCATAACCGATGATTCTACCAATTTCTTCAATAATATCGGCATCGCATTCAATATCTTTTGTCGCTCTGTAGGAGGGAACCGTTATGGAGAGAAGGCCCTTGTCCTCGGAAACTATAAATTCTAAAGATTCCAGGATTGAAGTAATTTTTCCCGCTTCAAGATCCTTACCGAGGACACGGCAGATATGCTCTTCTGTCATCTGGAGAACCAGAGGAGCTTTTTCCTCTTTATATCCATCAGTTTCAATATTTCCCACAACTTTAGCAGCGGGACAGAGCTGCAGGACAAGGTCGAGAGCTCTGAGTAGTGTTTGTTTGTTCTGGTTACTGTCGAGACATTTTTCGTATCTCTGAGAAGCATCTGTTCTCAATCCCAATCGGGATGAGGTTGTGCGGATTTCAGAATCCTTCCAGTTAGCTGTTTCGATAAAGATTCTACTGGTGCTCTCTTTAACACCACTGTCCAGACCCCCCATTATTCCGGCGATGCTGGAAGCTCTCTCAGCATCACAGACAAGAGTGTCTGTGGAAACTAGTTTCCTCTCCACTTCATCGAGGGTTACAAATGTTTCATTTTCTCCGGCTCTGCGGACGACGATCTTGCCCCCTTTAATAGTATCTCTATCAAAGATATGGAGAGGATGACCGAGCTCAAGCATAACGTAGTTGGAAATATCTACGATGTTGTTGATGGCTCTCAATCCGCAGGCTTCCAGTCGTTCTTTCATCCAATCGGGACTGTCCTGAACGGTCACGTTATCAATTGAGATTCCAGAGAATCCCAGACAAGACGAATCGGCAGCAACCTCAATGGTAACGGGAGCTTTATCCGTGGAGAATTTTTCACTGAGAGATTTTTCCCAGGCTTCATTATAGGGGTACTTCAATTCTTCACCGAAAACGGCTGCAAACTCTCTGGCCATTCCAAAATGACCCCAGAGATCCGGGCGGTGTGTGAGAGATTTATTATCTATATCGAGTAGAACATCCCTCTTCCTGCCCAGGTATTCGAGCATTGTCTGTCCCACTATAGCATTTTCGGGCAATTCCGCCAGACCGCTATCGTCGGAACCGATGGAGAGTTCCGTTTCACTACAGAGCATCCCCTCGGACATGACCCCTCTGATTTTTTTGGGCACCAGTGTGAATCCTCCGGGAAAGGAGGTTCCAATGGGAGCGTAGGGAACTTTCAGTCCCGGCTTGACATTGGGTGCACCGCATACAACCTCTCTGATACCTTTTCCCGTTTCAAATTTAACAAGGTGAAGGTGATCGGAGTCGGGGTGATCCTTCACTTCGGTAATCTGAGCAACTGAGACATTGTTCAGCAGTTCTCCTGTAAGCAGAACTTCTTCAACCTCGCACGTGACCAGGGTAAATTTAGTTCCCAGTTCTTCTGATGGCATATCCGGTATATTTACAAAGTCTTTAATCCAATCTATTGATACTATCATTCTGTTTATTCCTTAATATGATTTGAACTGCGAGGTGAAGGCCAGGTTGCCACTGTGGAGATGACGGATATCATCGATTCCGTACCTCATCATAACAAGTCTGTCCAGACCGAGTCCAAAAGCGAATCCATTGTATTTATCCGTATCAATGCCACCGGCTTTGAGAACATTGGGGTGAGTCATACCGCAGGGGAGTAATTCAACCCATCCGGTTTGCTTACAAACGGAACAGCCCTTTCCACCACATATCAGACACTCAATATCGAGTTCAAATCCCGGTTCGACAAATGGGAAAAATCCCGGACGAAGACGCACGTTTACATCTTTTTTAAAAATTTCACTCAAGAGTGTTTTCATAAAGAAAATAAGGTTGGATACGGAGATATTTTCACCGACCATCATCCCTTCAATCTGATGGAAAACCGCTTCATGAGAGGCGTCGAGAGCCTCGCAGCGGAATACCTTTCCCGGTCCTACGAATTTAAAAGGAGGTTTATTAGCTTCCATACCCCTTACCTGAATGGGAGAGGTATGAGTTCTAAGCAGGTGCTCCATATCTTTGAACCAGAAAGTGTCCTGCATATCTCTCGCGGGATGTGTCGCGGGAATATTGAGTGCTTCAAAGTTGTGAAATTCGTCTTCTATATGAGGACCATCGAGTATATCGAAACCCATGGAGAGAAAGATATCTTCAATTTCTCTCTGTACGATAGTCACGGGGTGATAACCGGCGCTATTCATTCCGAAGTCACGAACAGAATCTCTATGGCTTATATCCTGCCAGTTTTTTTCCAGCTTCTCATTAATTTCAGAGATTTCCAGCTGAGAGAGTTTATTGTCGATAGCGTCCTGAATCTCAATCTTGTAGTTATTTGAACGGATTCCCAACTCCTTTCGATCTTCAGGAGCCGCATCTTTCAGGCTCTTAAGGATGACATTGAGTTTTCCTTTTTTCCCGAGATACTCGGCTTTCAAATCGAAGAGAGACGCTTTTTTCTCTACCGACTCAATGGAGGATCTGAACTCAATAATTAAGTCTTCTAGTTTCTGCAGCATATGCAACCTCATTTCAGGCAAAAGCCCTGTATTAATTTAATTATCAATAATCACCCATAAGCAGAGATTTGGTTCTGAATCAAGGCGGGTTCGCGATGAGCAGCGCAGTGTACTCCGTACATGAGCAGCGCAAGAGCGAATCCAACGCAGAGGCAGGACTAAAGATCGCTTATGGCAAAAAAAAACCGCAACTGTTTACTCTCATGGAGTACCCTGTTGCGGTGTAGTTTACACAGTTAAAAACCCAGGCACTCATTTATTCCTAAAAAAGAAGAAGAAAGAGAAAAAGCTAAAACTTGTAAAAGCAAAAAATCTGGATTTCATATATAAGCACTTATTATATCGAAAGATATCATATTGTCAATTATTGACCCTGTAGTGCTGAACATTTTTTATATCGGTTCTGATTCTGACAAAAGCCCGATTATGTCCCGCATCTATAGAGATTACAGGACTGCCTCTGAGCAGAACTTCTGCTTCTATCATCCTGGGTTTATTGAACTCATCCGGTTTCAGCTGATTTTCCAGAGCAATTCTAATGGCGTCTTTAATGGCATTAACTCTGCTGTTATTACTGAAAAGAGGAGAGGTTCCATAAGCAGCTGATGATTCAAAGACACCACTGCCCCAGTAATCGATTCTCCTCTGCTGATAACTGTCTGGCTTATATCTGATAAAGAGATAAAACTGGTTATCCTCGAGACTGGTATCATAGACCTCCAGCCGCTGGTCGCCATAAGCAATTTCCGCCAGAAGTTCCGCTTCGTACAAACGATCTACCGAACGGCTCAGATCTGACGGTGTGTATGTAATTTTTAATCCGTAGATCATGGCTGAAAATATCCAGCGGGCCTCTTCCAGAAGAGACTTTATAACATCCCGTTCATACTCTTCACCTGCTTGTATATTAAAATCTTCGACACTCAATCCCGGGAAAGGGTTACTGCTCAAATCGAGATTCAGATTGTAGATGAACTCTCCATAAATATAGGGATCAGCAAAAAGAACCATTTGAGAAAAAAGGAGTAGAAAAATCAGAATGTTTTTTTTTGCAATTTTTACTGCCAGGTCGACTTCCCCGAATCTCTGAATGCTTTTATGGGATTCAGTCCGATCCTAATAATAAAATAAAGAAAGGCAATGGCAAAACCGACAAGATGGGTAAGATGCCCGATTCCGTCATTCGTCGAAAAAATACCCTGAAAAAGTTCGATAGCTGTAAAAAGAGGAACTAAAACTTTTGTTTTTATAGGAATGACAAAAAACAGAAGAACTTTAGTATTGGGGAAATAGACAGCATAAGCCAGAAGCACTGCAAAAATAGCTCCAGAAGCACCAACGAGTAAAACATTGCATCCCACAATAATATAAAATATGAGTGAAAAAAGCCCTGAAAGAATTCCACTTGTCATATAAAATGTTAGGAATTCCCAACTTCCCATACGATGTTCCAATTGAGGGCCAAAAAAGAATAATCCCAACATATTAAAAATAATATGAGACATGCTGCCATGTGTAAACATATAGGTCAAAGGTGTCCAGTAAAATTTGTAATAGAGAAAGGTACCGGGATTCAAACCCAAATATGCTTCACTGCGAGGAATGACCATGGTGATAAAAAAAACAAAAATATTGATCCCTATAAGTATTACTGTGAAATTGAGATCTCTGTGGGGGAAGGGCTTTCGAATCCCTTTTGGTTGATTGAACATACTTTAAAATAATTTTATAAGTTGAAAAAAGCAAGTTTCTACTGAACAGAAAATAGTCGAAAACTTTTATAGTTCAGATCCTCACAGGTTATTTTATCATCACCGCAGAGAAATAAGTCCCCTCCGGAAGTAGTAAAATCATATTCTAATACAGATAATACCCGGTTTGAGTGATGGAGATCTGAATAGTCTATTTCAATAGATTCTGGTAAATCTCTTTCATTGTTATCAAGAGAAACCACAGGAATAAGTAGATTTGATCCATATCTTATAATCCACCAGGTTATGGAATGATCGCTGTAATGGCGAACAATCTCCCCTTTTCTGACAATGTCCCTGTATCTTGTGTAAATATTTTCAATCATATGATAGAGAGGTGAATCGGTATTTTCACTCCATATTTCATATTTCGGCCTGTACCCGTCGTGACAACTTAAAAAGCGGGAGATAAAAAGACGTCTGTTGATGTTTTCAGTCTGATACCCGCTGTGCAAAAGAATAGACAGCTGCTTTTTTTTCTTTCTGTTTATATCTTTGAGATATGTATTGAGATTAAAGTTTCTCTCCATAAATCCGTGATCAACAGAAAAGCTGGAATCGCTATAAAAGACCGAATTAAATCCCGCAGCCTGAAGATTTTCCGGATTACTGCAAAGAGAGCCTACGATTCCTGTATGGCTGATTTTCCCCATTGTTTTTTTAATCACTTTTCTAATCATATCCAGAGAGGGAGAATCGGCAGATTTCATCTTCTCATCATCAGCATAATCGATTCCCTGAAATTTAATAAAATCAAAAGAAAAGCTGTCTCTCCATTTAATATAGAGAGAACTGTAATAATCGAGAGCCGGAATATATAGGGAGCGCTTATCGGATAGTAGAAATTTAAAAGAGGTGAGATTATCATCTCCACCACGGAATAGAGGAAACGAACTGCTTTCATCTACTTCAAAAAAAGGCAGCTGATCCGTATTGTCCCGGCATGAGGGTACAGTCCAGTAACCGAACTCCATCAGTTTCTTTCTCATATCATTGTAATTATCGTCGTCAGGTCTAGTTTTCAGATTCCGGAGAGAGGCTCCGATGAGTTCGTTAATCTTACTGACAATGACTCTCTGGTTAGATTCTTCCAGCATATCACTATAGGGTATGGTGCTGTTCACATCAATCCACCGAAAGAGATCAGGACGTCTCAGAACGACCACGGCAAAACGATCTACTCTGTAATCGAGAGAATAACCTATGCATTTCCCTAGGAGGTGTACAGCTTCAATAAGCAGGTGGAACTGCTCTTCGATGGAAATATTATGGCTAAGCAATTCTCCATCACAGAATTCCCCACTGATAAGAGAGTGGCTATCCACTGTGTTGAGTTCTTTTTTTCTATTGCTTGTAAAGGGTGCGAGGATAAGTGCGCTGGTTCTTATACAGGGAAATTCAGCCAATTGAGCAAAGAGGGGGAAATCATTTAAGTCTTTAAGATCTCGGTGATTAAAAAAGCAAAAATCCCGCTCATGAATCCATGTCGCTTTCTTCTTTCTGCGAATGGGACTTTCGCTGGAACGGATCAGAGAAAGACGATAGAAAAAATCTATCAGGACAGCCTTGCTATGCACTTGAAGAGAGAGATCTCCACTGACGAGATACCCATTTTTTTCAAAAGCTATAAAGAGGGATCTCGATTTTTCGATTTCATCTGGATTAGCCGGAAATAATTTGGATAAATCTTTCCAGCTGGTTCTTTTCACAGGCTGCACTATCTTATCCATAGTAACAGTGTAAACTGAAATATGAAAAAATGCATGAGAAAATTTTTACAGCATTTTCTCAACAAATCCGTCTATAACATCAATCATCAATTTAACAGCTTCCTGTCCGGGAAAAAGACTCTTCAGCTTATCTTTCGCTTCAGTGAGCATATTCAGTCCTATCTCTCCGGCTTTTTTGATAGCCATCGATCCCTCCATCAAAGCGATGGCAGCTTCTACCGATGTGTAATTATCTGTTGATCCTTCAGAACCGGCCTTGTTAAAAAGCGACTTTATTTCCTCTGTTGTATCCGGGTGTGATGTACAATGCAATATCATAGGAAGGCTTTTCTTTCCTTCTACGATATCATCTCCCCGCATCTTGCCGGGGTTTCCCCTGGTGAGGTTCATAACATCATCGAGGACTTGAAAACCCACGCCGATATCTTCCCAGACTCTGCCCGCTTCTCTCTCCAGTTCTGCATCTCTACCGGCTTCTATAACAGCCAGTTTTGCAGCCAAAGAAGATAAACAGCCTGTTTTAAACCGTGTCATCTGAAAGTATTCCTCTACTGAGGGGATATAATTGTGATTGTTGTGCCACTGAATATCCATTCCCTGTCCACAGTGTAATCTTCTCATAGCCTCTGCATATGCTGAGTAAAGTCTATATTTTCGCTCTGCGGGAATTTCCGCCTTATCAATAAGATAGGTGGGAAGAAAATACATGAGATTCCCCGCATTGATAGAAATGTCATCACCATAGATGAGGTGAACAGATTTACGACCACGACGTTCTTCCGATTTATCTTCAATATCATCGACAATCAGGCTTCCATTATGGGGTAATTCCACCAGCGGTGTCAGATCGTATAGGGCAGTAGTTCCCCCAGCGGCTTCTCCAACGAGAATCATGACTAAAGGACGCCATCTTTTACCGCCGCGAAAAAGAAGTTCCAGTCCGGGAGCATTGAATATATCTGCCGTTTTTTCAGATAGAGCTCCGGTTCTGTCTCCCGCTGCGTCGTTTATCCATGCTCTAGTGCTTTTTTCAGGCATAGTTCTCAAAAGAACGTCTTCTATTTTTTCCAATCTGTCATTATAGTGATTCATAGGATGAGTCTCTAATAGAGATGTATCTGAGTCAAGGAGTAGTGATGTCAAAGAGAGAAAAACCGGATTTTTACGCAGAAAAAGCCAGAAAAGATGGATACCCTGCACGGTCTGTATATAAGCTGGAAGAGATCCAGAAAAAATTCAATATCATCCGTCCGGGTTATAAAATCATTGATGTAGGTGCTTCTCCTGGAAGCTGGACGATGTATGCATTAAAGTTAACAAAGGGGAGTGGTCTTGTTGTTGGTGCAGACCTGAAACCCATGGTCCTGAGAGAGAGCTACTCCAACTTTTTTTTCATGCAGGGAGATATATTTAAAGAGGAAACAATTAGTTTC
Organism: Spirochaetaceae bacterium; assembly: GCA_016744925.1. Classification (GTDB taxonomy): domain Bacteria; phylum Spirochaetota; class Spirochaetia; order DSM-2461; family DSM-2461; genus Spirochaeta_F. Next base: position 1,036 of record JADGDJ010000137.1, on the reverse strand, counting down.
CTTGCAGAAAAAGGCCCGTATGATACAATTTTAAGTGATGCCGCTCCTGCGACAACGGGAAATAGAACGATTGATACGGGTCGCTCCTATTCACTGGTAGAGCAGGTAATAGGATTATCCGGACCTCTTTTAAAAAAAGGAGGATCAATGGTTCTCAAGATTTTTCAGGGCGGAGATGAAAAAGAACTCATAGATTATATGAAAACTATATTTGAGACTGTGAAGATTTTTAAACCCAAAGCGGTGAGGAAGGAATCATTTGAAACATATTTTATCGGCATGTCCTACAAAGGTTAAACCTCTACTCTTCATCCTTCTCCTTATGACATTCTGGTGATGCAGTTCTCTACCGGAAACTGTCTCGGAGGAAAAAAAGATGTCTACATATTCACCGGAGTTGACAGAGACTCAGGAGAAGCTTATAGAGGGTTCCCACTGGGCTCTGGGAAAATCGAAGCTCAATGTAAATGGAAAAGCATTCAATCTCGATTGCTCGGGAACTGTTATGGCTATTTATTATTATGCCGGCATAGATCTTTCGAGAGATTTTAATAAATACAGTGGAGGAGGAACATCGCGGATATACCAGTATCTCGATGATAAAAACCTCCTTTACGAAACAAAAATTCCCGTACCGGGCGATATCATATTCTGGGACAATACATACGATTATAATGGAGACGGCTTGAGAAATGACTTGCTGACTCATATGGGAATTGTTGTAGAAATCGCCGAAGACGGAACCGTGACATATCTTCACGAACACTATAAAAAAGGGATAATATTAGAATCTATGAATTTGAAATTCCCAGAAGATATAGATGCGAATTCCGCAATGAGAATGAAAGGTACAGGGATGGAGGGCGGCTGGCTTTCGAGCCACCTCTTCCGAGAACTGGCCATGGGATATATACTAGATGAATAGGAGAAAAGAATATGAACACAGGAATTTTCTTTGTAAAAATAAGAAGTGATTACGAACATCAGATTAGGGAATTTTTTCCGCACATATCGGATTCATATATAGATATAGCCA
>JADGDJ010000136.1 GCA_016744925.1 Spirochaetaceae bacterium | reverse complement strand
CTCGAATATAATGCAATCAGATTATCATCGTTAAAGGATTGAAATTTGAAAAATATTATAAAAGTGGGAATCATTGGATACGGGACAATCGGAATGGGGACTGCCAAAATCCTTATTGAGAACAAAACCCTTATTTCAAAAAGAACAGGAAAAGAGATCATACTTGAAAAAATAGTGGACCTGGATATCACTACCCAGAGAGAGTATCAGGTTGATCCCTCTCTTCTCTCAACAGATATTAAAGAAATTATCGAAAATGATGATATCAATGTAGTCGTTGAATCTATCGGTGGAATTAACCCGGCAAAAACGTTCATTGAAACAGCTCTTAAAAATAAAAAAAGCGTTGTAACTCCCAATAAAGAAGTAATAGCAAAATACGGAAGAGAGCTGATGATCCTCGCTGAAGAAAATGGAGTTGATCTATTTTTTGAAGCGGCAGTCGGAGGAGGCATCCCGATTATTCGTCCTCTTAAAATGGGTATCGGTGCGAATAATATTAAAGAGATTTACGGAATCGTAAACGGTACGACAAATTTTATCCTCTCTAAAATGGCTGACGACGGAGAAGATTTTGATGAGACTCTGAAGGAAGCACAGGATCTCGGATATGCAGAAGCTGATCCGACAGCTGATATTGAGGGTTTCGACTCGTCATATAAACTTGTCATACTATCAACACTCGCTTTTGGCGCCAAAGTTGATTTTGAAAATATATACTATGAGGGCATAACAAAAATTACAGCCAGAGATAATATGTATGCCAACGAATTCGGTTATGAAATCAAACTACTGGCTGTTGGAAAAGAGATTGATGGAAAACTCGAGCTTAGAGTCCACCCGACATTTGTGCCCCAATCTCACCCCCTGGCAAATATCAAAGGTGTGAATAACGCCATTTATGTCAAAGGGGATTATGTTGGAGAAACTATGTTTTACGGACCCGGAGCTGGAGCAGAGCCAACTGGTTCAGCAGTAGTGGCGGATATTATGGATATCGCTTATTCTTTTGACACTCCACTTAACAGGCGAAATCTCAGAACTGATTTTGAAGATATAGAGATTGTCGGACAGGGGGACTTTAATTCGGAGTATTTCTTAAGAATCGATTGTGCTGATGAAAGCGGCGTTCTCGCTGCAATCTCGAGCGTATTCGGTAAACATGATGTTTCCATTAAATCAGCCTTACAGAAAGATGCTACAGAAAAGGGATCGGAGCTTGTTGTGATAACTCATGACGTTAAAGAATCTTCAATTCTTAATGCGGTTAAGGAAATAGAAAGTCTTAAAACAGTATTTTTAGTTCATAAGCTTATAAGAGTCGGAGTCTAAAAGGCAGATAATTAGAAAAGCCGTCGGATTTATTCGGCGGCTATTTTTTTAGATTAACGATCTATGCTTAATAATCTAAAGGTACAAAAACTGTTACAATATGTATCTAATTATAAAAAATCTTTATTATGATATATTCACTTTTGAATTATATTATATAGATATCAAGGAGAAAAAAAATGACTGGTATTGAACTGCAATGCTTAAGGGAGACCATAGGCTTAACGGAAGCTGAACTTGCGATCTACCTCGAAACTCACGACGAATCAGATATAAAAATGATGGAACACGGATTGAAAGGTGTTGAGACTGAAATCAAAGAGAAGACTTTGAAACTCCGCGAACTGTATTCCCTTTTTCAGGAAAGTTCACTCAATCGGGTTGATGATTATATTCCGGAACAACTGCGAAATTACTCTCCCGATAGAGTGAATATTGCTGTATTTTATACACAGAAGAACTATGAAAAATATGTCGATGGCGGTAGTAGAATTCCTTTTGTAAAATTACATAGGAAAACTGTCTGGAAAATTAAAGAATTTATTGAGAGAAGATATAAAGTGGTCGTCAATCTGATTCCGTTTCAGGAAACGAATTATATTGATTTCCTTCATACAAATAATCTTCATCACGATCAGGGGTCTGTTTCAAAATGGGCGGCATCTGTGGGAGATCTAGATGAATATCTCAGTAAGGATATTGAAGTGTAAAAAAAAGGTCCAAAGAAGAAGTTCATTTGGACCTTTTTTTTGCCAATAAAATCATACAGCTCAATTGAAAGTGTGCATTGAGAAATATTTTTATTGGGAATCGTTATAAGGAGAATAAAATGAGTAATAAAAATTTTATAGGGAATTGGAAGTTGTTGTCCTTTGAATCCCTAACGGATGACGGTAAAGTTAACTATCCCTACGGTGAAGATGCCTCAGGTTATATTACCTATATGGAACCTGGTTTTATGTCAGTCTCTATTATGAGAGCCAGTCGTCCCATATTTCAAGGAGGTGACTTAAAGGGTGGTACGGTTAATGAAAAGGCTATTGCCATTGATGAGTATTTATCTTATTGCGGTAGATTTTCCGTAGAGGGTAATAAGATAGTACATCACATTGAGTTGAGTTTATTTCCGAACTGGATAGGTGATGATCAGGAAAGATTTTTTGAGTTCAAGGGAGACACTCTTACATTAAGTACGTCGCCTTTTCTGCTTGGAGGGGAAAATCGAACAGCGCATCTGATCTGGCAGAAGGTTGATTAGAACTGATGAAATAATATAATTGTGGGGTTCGTTCTAATTCTTATCCTCGGGTTCTTGCTCGCCTATGCATCCTAAATTATGATAAGCTTTCGCTTATCGGAGTATCCTATGTTTACACGTCAGTATAACTTTGCCTCAAGGCTATTATTCTTTATTTTTATTTCAATAGTGTTACCCTTTTTTGTCCTTACTTTTTTTTTAAGGACGGAAATAAGGGATGCTATTTTTCAGGAAAAGCAGGACAAACTCTTCGGGCTTACCCGGCAGCTTGATACTCACCTGAAAGGAGATTTTGATGATCTTCTCTCTGAAGGAAATGCTCATTTATTTAGCAGGGACGAGCAGATTTCATACTTAAACAGAGAACTTCGTGAAATAACTGATTTTGTCGCTTCCGGTAACCCCGGTGTCGGGGTCGGGTACTACTCAAAACAGCTGGACGGTGTGTTGACATACGGTCCGAGTCAAGACTTCCAGTACACAGTCGGAACCTCGATTAAAGATGGACATGAGGGGCTTGTCGTTTTAGAAACAGGAAAGGACAGAGTCCAGATCGGTGAACTTGTCCGTGGAGATATCATGAACTGCATGCATCCTATCATCCGAAAGGGGAATATAATTGGATATATATGGGCAAATGAGACCGTAGACAGAGTTCAGACACAGCTATCTGAGATTATGAAGAGAGTTTATCTGCTGGTTTTGCTGATATTTATTGTCATTTATATTTGTGTTTATTTCATTTCTAAACTATTTCTCAACGGGATAACGATTTTAAAATCCGAGATTGAAATTCTTATGGATGAGCCGAATCACAGGCTTCCTCCAATAGGCGGCGAACTTAATATAATAAGTGAGAAAGTTAATGCGCTTGTTGATCATATTAATAATGTAGAGTCCTATAATAGATTTATTCTCGATGCGGTGGTAAGCAGTGTCCTTGTCGTTTCAACTGATGGGATCATAACCCATACAAATCGTGCATTTTTCCAATTATTTGAACATCTTGATAAGAGCGTACATGGCCTGCAGTCCCGGGATGTGTTCGGAGAAGCCGTAGAAGCTCTCATCGATGGAGGTTTGTTTCACGATGAATACTATGACGGAAAAGAACTGTGCTTGTTCGGTAGAATCATAAAGGTCTCGAGTAACGATGTTATTGATGGGCGTGAACAGAGACTTGGACTCATTCTCATTTTCCAGGATATGACTCTTATCAGAAAATACGAGAAGGATCTAATTGAGAAGGAAAGGGTTGCAGCTCTTGGTGAATTGAGCCTTGGAGTCGTTCATGAGATTAAAAATCCTCTTACATCTATAAAAGGTTTTACGCAGATGCTTCAGAGGCCGGCTCTGAAAGAAGAGAAGAAGATGGAATATCTTCATATTATGGAAGAAGAGTTAAACAGAGTGAACAGGCTGCTTAACGATTTGCTTCTATACGGAGGTCAATCGCCTCTTCGAAATCAGAATGAGAATGTTATGGATATCATCGATTGCCTAATGAGGGAACATCGAACAGTAACCCCCGGAATAATATATGAAAAAAAGAATCTGCAAGCAGGAGATTTTGTAATATCCCTCGATAAACATAAGATCATTCAGGTTTTTGAGAATATAATAAATAATGCAGTAGATGCCCTAGATAATGTTGAAAATGGCAAATTGATCGTAGGTTTAGTGGCCGCGGATGAACATATTACAATTGTATTTAAAGATAATGGAAAAGGCATCAATGAGGAAAACCTCCATAAAATTTATAATCCATTCTTTACAACGAAAGACAGTGGGACAGGGTTTGGACTTTCTATCTGTTACCGGATAATAAAGAAACATGGCGGTAATATTACAATAACCTCGGTTGAAGGAGAGTTTACCGAGGTTGTGGTTACATTAAATAGAAAGGTGAGTGAATAAATGAAAGGCAGCATTCTGGTTGTGGATGATGAGAAAAGTGTCCGTGTTTTTCTCAGGGAATTACTTGAGCAGGAAGAGTATGAGGTTTTTGAAGCAGCAAGTCTTCAGGAGGCTGAAGCTTTGCTGGATACAAAAGAGACTGAGATTGTTATTCTTGATCTAGGTCTGCCAGATGGAAGTGGGCTTGATATAATTCCTGTAATAAAGAAAAAACATAAAAATACGGAGATAATTGTTATTACAGCCATGGGTACTGTTGATAATGCCGTAGATTCGATGAAGTTAGGTGCCTATGACTTTATTACAAAACCTTTTGATATGGATAAAATTCTGATTTCTATAGAAAGGGCACTGACATTTGTAAAAATCAGTTTGGAAAATACGGCTTTAAAACATCAGCAGAAAAATCATATTTATTATGAAGAGTTCATTGGCGAATGTCCGGAGGTCAGAAAACTTAAGGGGCTTATCAAAAAACTTGCCTTTGTGGATGTCCCGATTTTGATTACCGGGGAAACCGGTACAGGAAAAAATATTCTTGCTAAGCAGATTCATTTCACCTTTGCCAATAAAAATAATCCCGTTGTCTATACGAACTGTTCGAGTATCCCGGATTCCTTGTTTGAATCGGAACTGTTCGGGCACGAGAAGGGGTCATTTACGGGCGCCAATACTCTGAAGAAAGGGCGGGTTGAGGAGGCCGATAACGGAACCCTGATCCTCGATGAAATAACCGAGATTCCCTTTGAACTGCAGGCAAAATTACTGAACTTCATTCAGGAGAGGAGCTTTTACCGGGTCGGAGGGAACCGGCATATTTCGGTAAATACAAGGATAATAGCTCTCTCGAACAGGATTATGCTTGATGAGGTCGCAGCAGGCAGATTCCGAAAGGATCTTTATTACCGCCTCAATGTAGTACATATGCAGGTCCCGCCATTGAAATCTCGTGGCAGCGACATAATTCTGCTTGCAGAATATTTTATGAACATACTGAAAACGAAGTATGGTAAAGATAAACATTTGTCGCCTCTTTCATCAAAACTTTTACAGACATATTCATGGCCTGGAAATGTTCGTGAGCTGAAAAATGCTCTCGAGCGTATATTTATTTTTTCCGAAGATGATCTGATTAAAGAGGATGAATTAGTCTTCGAAGTGGAATCTCCCAATAAAGTGCAGGGGGATTTAAAGAGCATTCTAGGCGATCTCGAAAAGAAAATTATTATCCAGACCCTTGCTGACCAGGGTGGAAACCGTACGAATACTGCTGCTGAACTAGGGATCTCATTGCGCAACCTTCAGTATAAGCTCAATCGATATGATCTCGTTGATTGATTTTACTATGCAAGGAATTGCATAGTGCTATGAAAAATTTGTCACTGGAAATTGTAAAATGATGTAATAAGGCCCCTTGTAACACCTGAAATTAGAGCATATTCCCGAAAAACGGGGATAATATTAAAGAAATGACTGTTTTCTCCACTTGGCACACTTAATGCTATATATATTGAAAAATATTGGAGGAACAAATGGTTCGATCATTAGGTAAATTTTTTACTAAGGTAGCAAAAAAGTATCTCCCCGATGCTTTCATCTTTGCTTTAATTCTTGCTATCATCGTTTTTGTATTGGGGATGATTGTAGAGGGTTCATCTTTTATAGAGATGACCGCTTATATGGGCGGAGGAATGTGGAGTTTTCTCGGGTTCTCAATGCAGATGGTTCTTATTCTGGTAACAGGAAGTGCTCTTGCAACTTCAAAGCCTATCCATAAAGCACTGAAGAGTCTTGCGCGAGTGGCAAAAACTCCTGCTCAGGCAATTGCTCTTGTTACAGTTGTAATGGTAATCGGTTGCTGGTTTAACTGGGGTTTTGGTCTTATAATAAGCGCCCTTCTTGCCAAGGAGCTAGCAAAGAATATTAAAAATATTCATTATCCACTTCTTGTTGCAAGTGCTTACTCGGGATTCGTTGTATGGCATGCCGGTTTCTCAGGATCTATTCCTTTAAAGATCGCTGGTGCTGATCCCATTATGAAGAAATTTGCAGACGGTGCAATTATACCTACTTCACAGACAATTTTTTCATGGCAGAACCTTCTGCTTATCGCTATTTTTCTTATAACAATTCCTATCATCAATATGTTGATGTCTCCTAAAAATAAGGAAGAGATTCTAGTCGTTGATCCTGCCCTCTTCGAAGACGACGATGATGCACCGCTTAAGGCTAAAAAAGATATGACTCCTGCAGAAAGAATAGAAAATTCACCTATTCTTTCGATGATAATCGGAGCAATCGGTGTTGTTTACATTGTGAACTTTTTTGTAACAGGTGGAGGTCTCGGACTTAATATTGTTAACTTCATCTTCCTCACACTCGGAATCATTCTCCATAAGACTCCGATCAAATATGTTAAAGCCGTCGGTGACGCTATCAAGAGCTGTGGTGGAATTGTTCTTCAGTTCCCTTTCTATGCAGGAATTATGGGTATGATGATTAACTCAGGTCTAGCGGCTACTTTCTCTCAGGGCTTTGTTAACATCTCAAACGCAACGACCTTTCCCTTCTTTACCTACCTTTCAGCAGGTATTGTAAACTTTTTTGTTCCCTCAGGTGGCGGACAATGGGCTGTTCAGGGACCGATAATGATGCCAGCAGCAAAGGAAATTGGAGTAGCTTACTCTACTACAGCCATGGCTATTGCCTGGGGTGATGCATGGACTAACATGGTTCAGCCTTTCTGGGCTCTTCCTCTGCTCGCAGTTGCTAAACTCAATATTCGAGACATCATGGGGTACACTACTGTTGTGCTTCTGTTCACCGGTATTGTGACATCTTTCTTTATGCTGTTTGTTTTCTAAATAGAATAGCCCTCATCCGGTGCTGAAAAGAAGGCGCCGGGTGATATATCTTTATAATATATTACTTAAGGAGTACAGCATGATTGATAAGAAAATAATCAGCGCTGAAGAAGCAGCCGGACTAGTTAATGACGGAGATGTAGTGATGCTTGGCGGGTTTTTAGCCTGCGGTTCACCTCTGAATTTACTTGAAGCTCTTCAAAAGAAAGGGACGAAGGATATGACCCTCGTCTGTAATGATACAGCATTCCATAACGCCAAGACCGGCGAAATGACCGGAGTGGCACCTCTTGTACTCAATAAACAGTTCAAGAAGATGGTTGTCACCCATATCGGGACCAATTTTGAAACTCAGCGGCAGATGAATGCCGGTGAAACAGAAGTTGACCTTGTTCCCCAGGGAACCCTCGCTGAACAGATTCGTGCAGGTGGCTTCGGACTTGGAGGGATTCTTACTCCCACTGGAGTCGGTACGGAGGTTGAAAAAGGCAAAGAGGTAATCGAAATCGATGGAAAGAAATTCCTAGTCGAGAAAGCGATTAAGGGTGATGTAGCACTCATTAAAGCGCGGACGGCTGATAAGGCCGGAAACCTGATCTTTGACAAATCAGCGAGAAACTTCAATCCTCTCATGGCAACAGCCTGTGAAACAGTCATTGTAGAAGTAGATGAGATCGTGGAAACTGGGGCTCTTGACCCCGAATGCATCAATACCCCGGGATTATTTGTTAATTATATCGTTCTGACAAAAGGGGCAAAGTAATGGAATATAAACCGAATAAAGAAGTTATCGTAAAAAGGATTGCAAAATTCTTTAAGGACGGTGATCTGGTCAATCTGGGAATAGGTCTGCCGACTCTTGTTGGAAACTATATTCCCGATGACGTGCATATAAACCTTCAGTCAGAAAACGGTTTTGTCGGGTTAGGTCCGGCTCCAGAAAAAGGGAAAGAAGACTCTATGCTAACGAATGCAGGAGGATCTCCTGTTACCCTTCTTGCCGGAGGTGCCTACTTTGATTCTGCTGTATCATTCGGAATCATTCGTGGAGGCCATGTCGACTATACTGTCCTTGGTGTTCTTCAAGTTGATCAAAACGGAAATCTTGCAAACTACATGATTCCGGGAAAAATGATTCCGGGTATGGGCGGAGCAATGGATCTCACTATTGGTGCAAAAAAAGTTATCGCAGCTACCACTCATTTTGAGAGAAATGGTGATTCCAAACTCAAACGAAACTGTACGCTACCGCTTACGGCAGGTAATCAAGTTGATTATGTTGTTACCGATCTTGGTTTCTTCGAGATTAAAGATGGAAAATTCATTCTGAAGGAGTATTTTGCTCCTTATTCTGTGGATTATATTTTAAATAATACGGATGTAGATATCGTAGTACCGGAAGATTGTAAGGAAGTTACATTATGAGTAAAGCAAGCATTATAGGGGCATATAACACTCAATTTGGTTCTTTTGTAAAAAAGAACAGAGAAACAAAAGAAATAACAGATCTAAAATCAATTGACGAGCTTACATATGAAGCTGTACAGGGTGCATTAAAAGACGCTGGCGTTGAAGGTAAAGATATCGATGGTGTCTGGGTCGGGACATGCGCTCCCGGTCTTTTTGCAAACCAGGAGCATATGGCGGCGCTGGCAATAGCAGCTGACCCCGGTTTAAGGTATAAGCCGGCTACAAGATGTGAAGATGCCTGTGCATCCTCCTCTGTCGCTCTCTATGATGCTCTCTATGCTGTCGAATCCGGAAGATGTAAGACTGCTCTGGTTCTCGGAGTTGAAAAAATGAACCTTTTGACCACAAAAGGAGTAACCCATGCTCTAGCAACATGCTCACATTGGGAATCAGAAGGTGCTAACGGTATGACCTTTCCCGGTCTTTTTGCTGAATACGCAAAGGGATATCAGGCACAGTATGGAATCAGTGATGAAGAACTCAGAAAAATGCTGGCTCATGTCTCCGCCCTTGGTTATAAAAACGGTGTTGAAAATCCATTAGCACATTTTGGCGCCGGCGGACCATCGGACAAAATGAAACTATTTACTGCTGAAGCAGTCCTTAATATCCCCGATGAGAAGAACCCGATGATTGCCGCTCCACTCCGTCTTCATGATTGCTCCCTAGTTACCGACGGTGCTGCAGCCCTTGTTATCACAACAACTGAAAACGCCCTGGCTATTTCAAGTAGAGTTGTTGAAATTGCCGGTATCGGTCATTCTAATGAGCTTCTCGCAATCAAAGATCGAGACAATATGTATGAAATGATTGGCGGAAAGAGAGCAAAAGATCTGGCCTTCAAAGAAGCTGGTATTACTATTGCAGATGTAGACTTGGCTGAGGTTCACGATTGTTTTACAATTAACCAGCTTTTATGTACCGAAGCTCTGGGTCTTTCAAAAGATGGACGAGCCGGATATGACTACATGGAAGGGAAATTTACCCGAGATTCTGAATGTCCTGTTAACATTTCCGGTGGACTTAAATCCAAGGGACATCCTGTTGGAGCAACAGGAGCATCAATGCATACACTACTTTACAAGCAACTTGTAGGCGAGCCCATCGGTGTCAAACCATCTAAGGGACAGCCCGAGATTGGTGTTACATTGAATGTCGGTGGTTCATCTGCTACGAACTGTGTCTCTGTCCTTAAGAGATTAAAATAAGTAATAAGTTTTTTGATTAAAGCTTAATATAAATCCTCTATATCAGCACTCTGGTTTCCACTTCGGAGTGCTTTTTTCAGAGGGGAAAGAAATAACCATAACATTCTCGGAAATTTTTAGTTCGAGATACAATAAAATGCACTATCTCCACCGTGGTATTCCTCGGGAATAAAGTTCACTAAATACAATAGTTATTCAGTATGAGTGAAAGATCATAGCGCATTTGCTCTTTGAGAGTGTAATTACCCTCTTTCAGGCACCAGTCAAATACAACACCTCTGGAGCATCTCATCAATGTCTCAACAAATTCTACGGGATCAGTCTCAGGATAAAAAACATGTGTTTCTATCCCTGTTTGAACAATAGACAGTAAGGTCCTGTAGATGGGACGGTTGGGACTGAAGGTGAATTTTGTTTTCATTGAAGGTAAATGGGTATAACTCTGGGAAGACAATTCCCAGCCCTGCTGCTGCAATAGATTTCCCGCTTCTTCGTATAAAAAAAGGATATCTTCCTTGGGATTATCACTTTCATGAACTGAAATTTTTTCTTCCCAGAGAAGGTCAAGCTGGTTATAAGCTGTATTGATTATCTCATCTTTGGATTCAAAGTGATGATAAAACGATCCAATTGAGATTGAAGATGTCTGGCATATATCCCTGATTGTCACATCGCTATAACCTTTTTCCTGAAATAAATTCATGGCTATTTTTGTTATTCTCAGTTTGGTTTCAATACCCTGTCTCTGACGAAGGGTGAGCTTTTTCAATGTTTATTTTCTCCTGCGATAATATCTAAAGAATACAATCAATAAAAAATATTTTCTACAGCCGGAAAAGAAATCATTTATATCGATAAAAAAATATTGACATATTCTCCAGAAGTGGGATAATGCTATAAAATCTAGTTCACCGAACAATGTTCGGTGTTTAAGGTTAAATAAAAAGGTGGCATTCAAAATGGATACATTTAAAGTTCTTGAGATAAAAAAAAGTGTTTATGAAAGCAATGATAAGCAGGCGGAACTACTCAGGACAGAATTAAAAAAAGATAAAGTTTTTCTATTGAACCTGATGTCATCTCCGGGATCGGGAAAAACAACGACCCTCTTGAGAACAATAGAAGCTTTAAAAGATGAAATGAAAATAGGAATAATGGAGGCCGATATCGATTCCGATGTCGATGCCTATACAGTTGCGGAAACAGGTACAAAAGTGATCCAGTTACATTCTGGTGGAATGTGTCATCTCGATGCAGACATGACTAAGCGAGGCCTGGAAGGACTGGGGACGGAGGGGATTGATTTAGCTGTTTTGGAAAATATCGGAAATCTCATATGCACAGCTGAATTTGACACCGGGGCAGCTAAAAATGCCATGATTTTAAGTGTTCCCGAAGGGGATGATAAACCGTTGAAATACCCAGTTATGTTTTCTATGGTTGATGTTCTTCTGGTAAATAAAATCGATGCAATGGAATTCTTTAATTTTAATATGGATCTTTTAAAAGAGCATGTATTGAAATTAAATCCAAAAATTAAAATTATCCCAATTTCGGCTAAAACCGGAGAGGGTACAGACGAATGGGCCGAGTGGCTGCGTACTGAAGTTCGTAAATGGAAAGAGCAATAGTTTTATATAGAGTTAAGGGAAAAAAAATGGTTGAAGAAAAAGTAGTTAATGAAAAAGTTCTGGATTTAGCAAATAAATTCAGCAGAACTAAACGGGGAACAAAATCGGAAATTAAAGCTGGTTATCCCGAGTATCAGATCCTTGAACCTATTGTTACCGAAGAAATGGCTGAAGTAGCACTTTGTCTGGAACTTAAAAAGCCTTTAAGTGCTCAGGAAATTGCTCCCCGTTGTGGTAAATCTGTAGAATTAACAGAAAAACTTCTCTGGGAACTGGCAGTTGTCGGTTGCGCATTTGTAAATAAAATTGATGGTGTAGATAAATACTGGCATGATATATGGGTTCCTGGACATATGGAAATGATTGTCAATAATAAGGAACTTGTAAAGAGACTGCCTGAACTGGGTGTGGCCTTTGATGCTTATGGAAAAAGGAAAGGTCCCATGGCTGCAGGGAATATTCCTGTTGGTGTTGGCCCTATGCGTGTTATCCCCATAGAAACCTCTATCGATGGAGAGACAAGAAATGCCTCTTATGAGGAAGTTTCAAAATTTCTCAATGAAAACACTATATTCTCAGTTTCTGATTGTGCCTGCCGTACTTCCCGGGAAGCCATGGGCGAGGGGTGTGGTCACTTAAAAGAAGATATCTGTATTCAGATGGGCCATGCGGCAGAATACTATATCCGAACCGATCGCGGTCGTGAAATTACCCGTGAAGAGGCGTTTGAAATTATTAAAAAAGCTGAAGATAATGGACTGATGCATTCTATTCCCAACCTGGATGGTTCGGGAAAAACTCACGCTATCTGTAATTGTTGCGGATGCGGTTGTTTTGCTTTCAGGTTGGCTTCAATGTGGCAGAATCCCGATATGATCCGTTCAAACTTTGTTTCTAAAGTAGAAGCGGAAAATTGTGTAGCCTGCGGTGAATGTGTAGAACACTGTCCCACTAATGCCCTGACTCTTGGTCAGAAAATCTGTACTGAAGTCATAGCACCTAAAAAGAAAAGAGCTCTACCTTACAATACAG
>JADGDJ010000371.1:869-2856 GCA_016744925.1 Spirochaetaceae bacterium | reverse complement strand
AATGGTATTCCAGCATTATGGATTACTGCCCCATATGACTGTTCTCGATAACGCCGCATACGGGCTTAAAGTGAAAGGTCTTCCAAAAGGGGAACGCTATGCTAAGGCAATGCAGTCTCTTGAAACTGTAGGGCTGAAGGGGTGGGAGGACTATTATCCCGGCTCTCTCAGTGGTGGGATGCAGCAGCGTGTCGGTCTGGCACGTGCTCTTGCCAATGATCCTGAAATCCTATTGATGGATGAACCCTTCAGTGGTCTTGACCCTCTTATCAGACGGCAGATGCAGGATGAGCTGGTCGAGCTTCAGGATACCCTGAAAAAAACAATTATCTTTGTTACTCACGATCTTCATGAAGCTCTGAAACTCGGTGATAGAATTGCCATAATGCGCAATGGTGAAGTGGTTCAGGTGGGTTCACCTGAAGATATCGTCACACACCCGGCAGACGATTATGTAGAGGAATTTGTCAAAGATGCCTCTCCTGCTAAAGTTTTGACAGCAGGGAGCATCATGGAAGAACCCAAAGTTCTTCTCTATGCCTGGGAAGGTCCCAAGACAGCTTTGACAGTTCTCCGCTCACACAAAAAGAAATCCGCTTTTGTTGTCGATAAATCTCGTCGTCTTATGGGAGTAGTCAGAGAGAGTAAACTGGAAAAACTGCTGGAGCTCGAGGATAAACCAAAGGTGATACCTCAGGATTCTCTACAAAAAGTAACGACAGTCTCCGAATCTACTATATTAGAAGATCTATTTGCCATTGTATCGGAAAATCCCTATCCCATTCCTGTCATTAATGAAAAAGGCAAGTTTGCCGGTGTCGTAACTACGGATCAGATTTTTGATTCGATCACACCTTCTGAAGGAGCTGGAAATGATTGATTTTCCTGAAATAATGGATATCCCCCTGGCAAAATGGGTTGATGGAATAATGGACTGGATGCTGAAATACCTCGATGGTTTTTTTGATGCCATTGGTTTTGTCATTCTCAATGTTGTATTGGGTTTTGAACAATTTTTTCTCTTTATTCCCTGGTTTGTAATGATCTTTTTAGCCGGTCTAGCCGGATGGAAATTGATTAAAAGTTGGAAAGTGGGCCTTGTATTTATGGCCATGCTGCTTATGATTGGATCCTTCGGATATTGGGAATTGGCCATGCGCACCTTGAGCCTTGTCATTGCCTCTGTCTTTTTTTCATTGCTGATCGGAATCCCCCTGGGGATCTGGATGGCGCGAAGCGATAAGGTTGAAAGTATATTGAAACCGATTCTCGATGCTATGCAGACCATGCCCAGTTTTGTCTACCTCATACCTGCGCTCATGTTTTTCGGTATGGGAAAAGTCCCGGCCATGGTGGCGACAATTATCTATGCGGTTCCGCCAGTTATCAGGCTGACAAATGTTGGAATAAGAACTGTTGATACAGAAGCTGTTGAAGCCTCCAAAGCATTTGGTGCAACGGCAAAGCAGGTGTTATTCGATGTTCAATTGCCTCTGGCGAAGCCCTCCATTATGGTGGGAATAAACCAGACGACTATGATGGCTTTGGCTATGGTTGTAATTGGTTCCATGATTGGTGCTAAAGGGCTTGGTATGGAAGTGCTGCTCGCTATTAATAGGATTGAGGTTGGACAGGGATTTGAAGCGGGAATTTCCATTGTTTTTCTCGCGATCATAATCGATAGAATCACCTTCTCTTTTTCCGAAAAGAAATAATACAATATCTGGACATTGAGATTAAGAAGTCTATGAACTTATATTGGTAAAAATAAAAGGTCTGGAGGGCAACTCTCTTTTTAAATGAGTAGAGTTGCTACTACCGGAATTAAGAACTTCCCATAAGATTATTGAGGCATTTCCTGACAGTCTTCTGCAGGACAGGAGACTGGAAGCGCCTCAGAACCATCAGTCTAAGAGTAAAACCCAACAATTGATATTTTCAATGGCACCTCTAACAATGTCTGATCTATTGACAAATAGGATTGGAT
>JADGDJ010000371.1:0-859 GCA_016744925.1 Spirochaetaceae bacterium | reverse complement strand
CTATTATAATAAATGATTTTAAAGAGGTCATTGCATAGTGGAATCCATTTCTGAGAAAGATTTTAAAAATTCCGGTGTTGACTTAGAAGAAAAAAGTTCAAAAGTGTTTCACAACAGCTTGTTTCTCTCCTATTTTCTCATGTTGTTTATTCTGGTGGTCATAATTGTATTAGTAACCTTATCTTCTCAAAAGTTTTCTGTGTTTTCCAGTGAGAAGCAAATCAATCAAATTAACATACTCATCAATGAAGAAAAGAAAGCTCTTTCTCAATTAGCTATGGAATATGGCTGGTGGACGGAAGCTGTTGATCAAATTATTTATACCCCTGATACAAAATGGGCTGAAACCAATGTCGGAGACTATCTAGTCGATAATTACGACGTCTCTTCAGTTTTGGCATATGATATCGAAAATGTTCTCCGATACAGTAAAATCAATAAGAATATTATAGAATCAGCACCGCTGGATAGATTCGATAAAGGAATCGATCTATTGATCAGAGAGACTTTATCAAAGGATATGAGTGATCCATTCCCTTCTGTTGGGATTTTAAATATAGGCAACAAGTTGCATATAATCTCAGTCATGTCTTTTGCCGTCTACGAACCTACAGATCTTGATATAGGACAACCGCATGGGTATCTCATACTGACACGTCTAATCGATGATGAATTGCTGAACTCTTTTTCAGCGAAGTCGGGTGTTCATGATATAAAGATAGCCAGCCTGGAGAAAAACAATTCGGAATCTGAATATCATAGCCCTGAACAAGTTCTTTTTACTGATTATGACGATAATTTGATTGGAGTCATTTATTGGTCGAAAGATGGGGAAATTAAGAATTTTATCAATTCTCTC
>JADGDJ010000370.1 GCA_016744925.1 Spirochaetaceae bacterium | reverse complement strand
GCAGTTCTCTACAGTCTGAGTTTTCCCAATCTGTTGAGTCTCGATGGATTCCCATTTCTTGCCTGGTTTGCTCTTACTCCTCTCTTTCTCGTTCTGATTAAGACTAATATTAGAAAAGGTCTATTCTTCGGGTCAACTTTTGGAGTACTCCAGGCAATACTGATCAATTTCTGGCAGGGAACATATAGCTATATAGGTCTACAGCTTGTAACGATTGGTCTCTTTATAGAATACCTGCTTTTTATGCTTGTACTGAACTTCTTCATTAAAATCAGCGGGAAAGTAAAACTGCTAATGATTCCTCTGGTCTGGTGCCTCTTTGAATACACCAGATCAATTGGTTATATTGGTTACCCCTGGGGTTTGATCGGAACAAGCCAGTTTGCCTTCACGCCGATAATTCAGTTGACATCTTTAACGGGAATATGGGGTTTAAGCCTACTACTTCTCTACTTCAACAGTGCTATAGCCTGGATTATTCAGAAAAAAGGCTCCACTAAAAGATATGATCTCTTTCCGACTATTGTTTTTTCTCTTACTCTATTTATCATAATCGCCGGACTTATCAGAATAGAAGTTATCGGCAGAGCAGAAAAACGGGCTGAAAGAATTGCTCAGGTAATCGTCGTACAGCAAAATCGCGACCCGAGGAAACACAGTTATCAGCAAAGCCTGGATTTTGCCATAGAGATAACAAACTCAGCCCTTGAGAAAATGGATGGGAGAACTCCCGATCTTGTGGTCTGGCCGGAAGGAGCTTTCAAGCCGGATATACGATGGTATTCCGATGAATCAAGAAAAGAGTTCACAAATGGAAAACTCGTTTCTCAACTGGAGGAATACACCGCATCAATAGATTCTTATATACTTACGGGAACACAGGATCATGTTTTTCTGAAAGAGGGAGAGGAGGAGATCCGAAGGAATTTCAACTCATCCGCCCTACTCAACCCCGACGGTTCCATAAATTCTATTTATCATAAAATGAAACTGGTCCCTTTCACAGAACACTTTCCCTATAAGAAGCAGCTACCGTGGATGTGGGAATTTCTCCAGGTATTCGATACATCCAATTGGCTGGCGGGAACAGAGAGACAAATTCTAAAGGCGGGAGAACTAAATGTGTTTACACCCATCTGCTTTGAAGACGCCTTTCCCGGACACATTCGGCAATATGTATTGCTGGGAGGAGATATTATAGCCAATATGAGCAATGATTATTGGTCTCTCTCTCCGGTCGAAGGGATGCAGCATGGTATAAATGGTTTATTCAGATCTGTAGAAAACAGGAGACCCATGTTCCGTTCGACCTGTTCCGGTTATACAGTATATGCTGATTCTGCCGGAAGGATTTTAGGAGAAGTTAAGGAATTCTATGAAAAAGGGTATCTCATTGCTGAAATTCCCCTGCTGGAACGCCCGCTGACCCTTTATACACGCTTAGGAGACTGGTTGCCATTTACCACAGCCATACTACTGGCTCTATTTATGATCTTCAAACTGACTGTCCTTATTATTTCAAAGCTAAAGAGATCAGATAAGCTGTAGAAAAAGCAGCCTGAATATTGTATCCACCCGTATTCCCGTCGAAATCGAGAACTTCTCCCGCAAAATATAATCCGTCCACAAGCTTAGACTCCATAGTCTTCCGGTTGACTTCACCGAGATCAACCCCTCCGGCAGTCACCATTGAAGATGAGAAATACCCTTTCCGGCTAACCTTGAATGGACAATCGAGTAGAAGAGAAATTATACGGTTTCTATTCTTTTTGTTGAGGTTTGCGCATTTGTCATCAACATTCAGTTCGAGCTGACTAAGCACTTCTTCTACTAAAGAGGAGAACAATCCTAATGACTTAAGCACAGTTCCCAGCTGTTTGCGGGGATCTCCCATAAGAATATTGTGAAGTTCATCTCTTGTATGCTCTCTATTTTCACACTCTACGAGTGAAGCCTTGATCAAATCATTTTTTCTTATATCTCTCGAATTATTTAAAATAACAGGTCCGGAAATTCCCTTGTGTGTAAAAAGCAGGTCTCCCCGCCCATTGAGATATCCTTTGGACTCTCCTTCCCTGAAAAAATCAACCGAAGGGTTTCTTATAGAATTTCCTGCCAGAACACTATAGTGATAGTCTTCAACATTGATAGAGACGAGAGCCTGAGTTGGTTCTATAATTTTATGACCCAGAGACTTGGCAAGTGCATAACCGGAACCATCAGAACCAGTGGATTCATATCCCTTTCCACCAGTGGCTATCAATAAAGAGCGACTCTGATACTCTTCACTATCTGTTTTCACAGTAAAGATATTCTCTTTTTTTGCGACAGTTTTAACAACCCGGGAAGTCCTTATTTCAACATTGTTGCCCCTGGCCTCTTTTTTTAGACAATCGACAACTGATTGAGCCTTTAATGTACGGGGAAAGACTTTTCCATCATCTCTTTCGACAAGAGAAAGTCCATGAGATTCAAACCAGTCTCTCGTGCGTTCCGTAGAAAGATTCATAAGTGCCGGTTTAAGGAAGTTGGCTTTTTTTCTACCGCCAAATGCCTGAATAAAATTTTCAGTCGAATCACAATTGGTGAGATTGCACATCCCCCCGCCTGATATGAGAATTTTTTTCCCGGGAGCCTTCATTTTCTCCAGCAATAATACTTTTTTATTCTGTAGGTTCGCCGAGAGAAACAGTCCGGCTGCTCCACCACCGATTATGATGAGATCGTACATTAGGTATGTTTCATCTAATTTCCTGACTGATGTCATGAGATATCTCCTGCAGATATTTTAAGGTATTAAAAGGTAAAAAGAAAAAATCATAACTACTGTATGAGTTTTGCACTATCATCTCTCAACGTC
>JADGDJ010000135.1:5409-12822 GCA_016744925.1 Spirochaetaceae bacterium | reverse complement strand
GACTGCGACCTGAAACTATCGGAGACATTTGACATGATTCTCGAATCGGGTTTTTCACGGATTCCCCTGTTTAGAGAAAACCCTGAAAATATAATCGGCATAATACTAGTCCGGGAATTGATCAAATTGAACCGGTCAAGTTTAAAGGATTTCAAACTCAGAGACATTTTGCAGGAGCCTCTCTTTATTCCCCACTCCAAAAAGGTGAATGAAGTATTTACTCTGTTTAAACAGAAAAACATCAATATTGCCATTGTATTGGATGAATACGGTGGACTGGCGGGAATTGTTACCAGAGAAGATGTTATCGAGGAGATTTTCGGTGAGCTCTACGATGAGCACGAAATAAAGGAAACAGACAAAATTATTTCCGAAGAAAAGAATACCTGGATTATTTCCGGTGACACCAGCTTTTATGCCATTCACGATATACTCGATATCGAATTGGAGCACAGCAAGAGAATACTGACAATCGGTGGATATCTTATTGAACAGATAGGACGTATCCCCACAGAAAATGAACTGCTGGATATGGAAGAGGGAACCTATGAGATTCTCACGATCAGAAACAACAGAATCGATTCGGTGAGATTCAGGAAAAAGATATTGATTTAACATAATAGTGATAGAAGTCTAACAATATAGCAACAAAACACTCCCAGTATAGTGACATACAGATCTATACAAGGAGAAACATCATAATGAGAAAATCATTAATATCAAGTCTTATCCTACTGGCGCTTTGCACTGCTCTTTATGCCGGAGGTCAATCTGAAGAAAAACAGAGTGCCACTGCGGAAGGCACAATTGAAATCCAGTTCTGGCATGCTTTCAGCGATGATGCCCGATCGGGATGGATTAAAGGTCTTGCAGAAGAATGGAATGCTCAAAATTCCGAATTTAAAGTCGTTGCGGAAAATAAAGGCAGCTACAGAGAAACTCTTCAGGCTTCAATCCTCGCATCCAGACAGGGTGTTGCCCCGCACCTGGTTCAAGTTTTTGAAGTGGGAAGCCAACTGGCACTCGATTCAGGAATATTCACTCCCATCGGGGATGTGGGTAAGGTTGATTTATCTGATTATATCGAACCGGTACTCAATTATTACACATTCAACGATTCAGTGTATTCCATCCCTTTCAACAGTTCTTCTCCCATACTCTATATTAACAATGATATGATGATAAAAGCGGGGTTGGATCCTACAGATCCTCCCGAAACATTTGAAGAAATTCTAGCCGCCTGTGAAGCCGCAAAATCAGCAGGAATCAGTGCTGCCGGTCTGGGGTTTAATGTTCACGGTTGGTTTTTTGAACAATGGCTGGCAGAGCAGAGTGCTCCCATTGTCAACAACGGCAACGGCCGGGATTCAAGAGCGACAGAAACAATGCTGAACAGCAGAGAGTCTAAAAAAGTCCTGAATTTTATTAAAGAACTTAACGACAGAGGTTATTACAAATACACAGGTAAACTCGAAGACTGGGGTGGATCCGATGCTATTTTCCAGGAAGGGAAGGTGATGTTTCACATTACTTCCACAGCAGACCTTGGCAACATTACAAGCGCTATAGATGGTCGATTTAATATGGGAACAGGTCGCCTACCAATTCCCGGATCATCAAAAAGAAATGGCGTTGTTATCGGGGGAGCCAGCGTGTGGATGGCTGACGGTCACTCAAAAAGGGAACAGGAAGCAGCGAGAGACTTTATCATCTTTATGACCAACACGGAAAATATGATGGATTGGCACAAGCTAACCGGTTATTATCCCGTTCGTAAAAGCTCAGTCGATAAATTGCAAAAAGAGGGTTGGTTTACTTCGGCACCCACTAGAAGCATAGCATTTACACAGCTGCTCGAAACAGATTCCAATCAGGCAACCGCCGGTGGTGTGATGGGGACATTCGGAGACACAAGAACAATCGTTGAACAAGCCATTCAGAAAGTTTTAAATGGTGCCGACGTTGAAATTGCTCTGGAAGAGGCCAAAAAACTTGCCGATCTGAAATTAGCAGAATATAACAAAAACTTTTAAACCATAAAACTCAACAAATAATACAAAGGGATGATTCGGCGTAAATCGATTCATCCCTTTTCTCATAAAGGAGAGACTCCGTCAATGGTTCATCGCAACCGGTACAAAACGAAGGGACTGGAAATTCTTTTTCTCTTTCCAACCCTGCTCATTCTTATATTATTTCTCTACTATCCTGCATGGCAGTCCATTATTCTCAGCTTCTTCAGAAGCAACCTCTTTCTCGGCACGAGAAAATTCATCGGTTTGGAAAATTTTCAGAACCTGTTTATCGGTCCTCTGGCTCCAGCCTACTACCAGTCAATGATTCAGACTCTTGTGTTCAGCGCTCTGGTTATCTTTCCCGGACTTCTGATCGGCCTGTGCCTGGCCAACCTCTCTGCTTCCCTCGGGAAAAAGGGACGCATTTACAGAATTCTTCTCATTTGGCCCTATGCCCTATCTCCGGCCGTCGCCGGAACCGTGTTCTCTTTTTTATTCAACCCCGTTACAGGAGCTGTCAACACCCTGATCGGAACTTTTTCCAGTTGGCAGCCCCGTTGGCTCGACAACCCCTTTTTAGCTTTTTTACTGGTAATAATCGCCTGTATATGGAAAAATATCGGTTACAATTTTGTATTTTATCTAGCGGCTCTGCAAAATGTTCCCCAAATCGTCTATGAAGCTGGGAAAATTGATGGTGCCGGAATTTTCAAGCGGTTTTTTAGAATAACACTTCCCCTTGTGGGACCGGTCAGCTATTTTCTGATTTTTACAAACTTATCATACACATTTTTTGAAGCCTTCGGGCTAATCGACCTGCTGACATCAGGCGGACCGATGGGTCCTGCCCCCTTCGACAATGCGGGTCTGACAACCCTGCTCATATACAAAGTTTTTACCGACGGGTTCGGCGGAAGCAGCAATATGGGTTTTGCTGCAGCCCAAAGCGTTATCCTCATGACAATGATCGGTCTCATCACCTGGATACAATTTCACTATGGCGAAAAAAAAGTCCACTATGGAGGAGAGTAGATGAAGAATAAAAAAGAGATCACAGTTCATATTGTATTGAGCCTGTCCTGCCTGATCATAGCATTTCCCATCCTCTTTGCTCTTCTGAAATCGACCCAGCCCCCGGGCCAGGTCATGTCTGCCAGAATGCTTCCCGGTGGCTACTTCCTGGCCAATGTTAAAAATGCATGGCTCCACTACAACCTGGATCTATATATGCTTAATTCTCTTAAAATTGCTCTGTCTATTATGTTCGGTAAGACATTTCTGTCCTTCTTTGCAGCATTTGCCCTGGTTTTTCTGAACTTCAAGGCAAAAAAGGTCGTTTTCATTTTTATTCTCATAACACTGATGATGCCAACGGAAATGCTCATAATCGGGCTCTTTGACCTCATATCACTAAGTCCTCCGGCTAATTTAAATGAGTTTTTTTCCTGGTTTGTCAATCCCCGCAATGTGCTGTTGTCTCCTGTGGAATACGGTTTCGGCTGGACCGATAAATCCATTTCCGTAATTGTGCCCTTTCTGGCTTCTGCAACAGGGGTATTTCTCTTCAGGCAGCACTTTCGCAATATCCCAGGCTCCCTCCTCGATGCTTCAATCATAGATGGTGCCGGTCCCTTCCGGTTTATCTACCACATTCTCTTTCCACTGAGCCGCAGCACCGTCGGGGCCTTATTCGTCGTTCAGTTTATCTATGCCTGGAACCAGTATCTCTGGCCGCGAGTTATTATAAGGAATGATTCGGCTCAGGTCATCCAGGTAGGTCTGAAAGCAATCATAGGGAATGCAGAAGGGGTGGAATGGGGAGAAGTCATGGCGGGAACCATCTTGTCCATGATCCCTCCGCTGATAATACTATTATTGTTGCACGATCAGTTTATGAAGGGTGTCTCTGTAAGTGATGAGAAATGAAAAAGGGGCTGTTGCATGCAACAGCCCCTATTATATATTTTTTCAACAGATTATTTTACACAATGGTCACTTTTATGGAGTCATCGAGACCTTCATGAACTTTACCTTCAATAAAATACAGAGTCCCCGCAGATGAGCTGGCACATCCGTGACAGGCTCCCTGATAGCGAACCTGAAGGTCAAGTTGTCCGTCATTATCGAGAATATCAACAATATCGATATCTCCACCATCGGACTGGAGCATAGGCCTGATTTCTGCATCAAAAAATGCCTGAATCAGTTTGCTTTTCTGAAAAAAGCTCTTATTGATGAATTTCTCACCTTCAACCTTTTCCTGTTCCAAAGCCATTTCCGCTCTCGTATCTTTTAGAATATCGACAAGGTAATACTCTTTTTTCTCATGACCACCGGGTTTGATACAGGATTTACAGAAGGCTCCCGCTTTAGTGTATTCGGTAATCTCCTCAACAGTAGTAAGGTTGTTGATTCTTATAACATCTTTCACTGTCGAGAGAGTAACCTGGGCACATTCACAGACAATCTCTTTATCATCAAGAGATTCTTTATCCGTACCTTTATATATGGATGCTGCCATTTTTATAACATCATAGGCCATAACAGAGCAGTGCATTTTCTGGGGGGGAACAGCCGGAACATCGGGAGTGTCCCGGAGAGATTTCTCCACATCGATATTTGTAATTGTCATCGCTTCATCAACGGTTTTATTCAGGCAGAGCTCCACCATCATATCGCTCGAGGCAATGGCAGTACCGCAGCCGAAACTTTTAAAGGAACCTTTGACGATTTTTTCTGATTTCTCATCAACTGCCCAATAGAGCCGCACAGCATCCCCGCAGGATTCCGCACCCCAATCTGCCACAACCAGTTTAGCACCGATCGCTTTTGCTTCATCTTCTGATATTTCTCCCAGATTTCTGGGGTTGTTCATTCTATCGGCAACGATCTTAGAGTAGTTATCCCACAAAGAACCGCCGATTAGATCATTTTTTCCCATGATTATGGTCTCCTCGATTAATACGTACTGGAGATTGCTCGCAATCTCTCTACTGTTTTTTCTACAATTTCAATAGCTTTATCAATCTCCGCTTCTGTTGTAAAGCGGGAGAGACTGAAACGAACTCCCGTGTGGGACAGGTCTGCATCGACATGCATTGCCTGAAAAGTGGCATCGGCTTCGAGATCTTCCGAAGAGCAGGCACTTCCTGTAGAAGCGGCTATTCCATTCCAGTTGAGATCCCAGAGAAAAGCCTCCCCCTCAATGCCCTTAAAACTGACAAGTATAGTATTGGGAGTTCTCATTTCTCTTTTTCCAATTACGATCGTGTCATCTAACTTTATTATAGCGTCTTCGAGCTTATCCCGTAGTCGCCTGACCTCTTTATTTTCGAAATCAAGTGCTTTTACAGCCAGATCCATGGCACAACCCATTCCAACCATAAAAGCGACATTAATAGTTCCTGCACGCTTTCTACCCATTTGCTCTCCACCGTGAAAAAGAGGTGTTAGTTTTAATCCTTCCTTGATATAGAGCCCGCCGACTCCTTTGGGACCATGGAATTTGTGTGCGCTGAATGTGAGAAAGTCCACATCGGCATCTTGTACATCAACTTTGATTTTTCCGACGACTTGTACTGCATCTGTATGAAAAAGGGCTCCATTTTCATGAGCAACTGCAGCGAGTTCCTTAATAGGATTCATAAGTCCTGTTTCACTATTTGCCCACATTATAGAAACTATAGCCGTTTCATCTTTACGAATATGCTCTTTGAGTATCTCCGCAGTAACTACACCATCATCATCCACAGGAAGATAAGTGACATCAACTCCCAGGGTTTCCAGGAAATTACATGTATGGCTGATTGCCGGATGTTCAATTTGTGATGTTATTATATGTTTTTTAATACCTGTATGTATAAGATCGAAATAGATCCCTTTCAAAACAGTATTGTTCCCTTCTGTTGCACAGCTGTTCACAATGATATCTGAATCATCAGAAGCATTTATACCCATGTACAAACTATTCAAAGCTTCGCTCATAGCCGGATGAGTTTCTGTCCCAAATCCGTGAAGAGAATTCGGATTGCCATATTTTTCTATAAAATAAGGTTTCATCTTCTCCATAACCATGGGGTCTACCTTAGTTGTCGCGTTATTATCGAGATAGATTTTACTCATCTAATACTCCTGATTCAGTCTTACTAAAATAATAAACTATTTGAAACATGCTTAGGGTACACTTTTATTGTATACTTATCCTGTTTCGTCAACAATATAATAAAATCCACGTATAAAGTGAACTATTTATTTTACATTCTGAAGGAACTTATGTATTTTTCTTAGTAATGAAAAAACTCGACATTATCAAAAACTACTATGAACCTAACCTCAAAGAGAACCTTCCCGACTACCAGATCCTGGGATGGGAGAGCCGGGAGGCTCAGTTTCAGAGGTTTCAAATACTGACAGATCATCTTGAGACAAAAGACCATAAAGTACTCGACGTGGGGTGTGGTCTCGGCAATCTTCTGGAGCATTTAAAAGAAGTTAACGGAACACTGGACTATACCGGTGTAGACATTCTTGAACACATGATCGACAAAGCCAGCGAAACGTATCCCGATGCCAATTTTATTCATATGGATATTTTTACAGATGGATCTTTTAAAGAGAACTCATTCGATACTGTATACTCATCGGGCATCTTCAATATCAACATGGGCAATAACCATGATTTTCTCAATGATGCCATCAAACTGTTTTTAAAACTGGCCAAAGAGAACGTCGTCTTTAACCTTCTTCATCATCACTCACCCGATAAAGATGATACCTACTATTATTTCCATCCCTGTGATGTGGTTAAAAAAATCGAAGAACTGGAAGACGAATCTATTAAAAGTATAAAAATCGTGGAGCATTATCTTAAAAACGATTTCACAATTATCCTGGAGAAAAATTGAACGATATGACATACACAGAAGAAAAGCTTAAGCTTGAACATCATGAGATTTTGGGAAAAGAATTAAAAAAAATACCGACAGCGCTATCGGAATACTGTTTTCCAAACCTTTATTTATTTAGAGACAAGCACGAGTATAAAATTCTTACTATGGACAACATGTTGTTCTTATCGGGATTGAGCTACAACAAAGAAAGATATCTTATGCCTTTAGAAGACCTTGAGCAGTGTTCGGAAGAATACATGAAAACACTTTTGGTTTTGCTTGAGAATTTCGACTGCCTATTCCCCATACCGGAAAAATGGCTTCATCTCTTTCCCGAAGAAAAATTCAAACGTGAATATATCGAAGATGACTCAGAGTATATTTACAATAGAGAAAAGCTGGCGGAATATCCCGGGCGCAAACTGTCGAAAAAAAGAAATCTGGTCAATCAATTCCTGAGAGACAACGATCCGAATATACAAAAAATCGAATCAGAATCCAAACCGCAT
>JADGDJ010000135.1:0-5399 GCA_016744925.1 Spirochaetaceae bacterium | reverse complement strand
GATCAGTCCAGGAAATGGGTGCTTCCGATTACAACGCCTGCATTGAAGGTCTGAAAAATTTTGAAACCCTGAGCCTGACCGGAGCTCTTTTTATGAGCGAAGGGGAACCTTGCGGATTTATCATGGGCGAATTTGCCGGAGAATCCTCTTATGTCATCCATTTCGCAAAAGGCGATACGGAAAAAAAAGGAATATATCAGTACATGTTCCAGGCCTTTGTAAGAGAATTTTGCGATGACGCTGAAATAATCAACATGGAACAGGATATGGGTATGGAAGGTTTGAGAAAAACCAAACGCTCCTACCAGCCTGACAATATGCTTCATAAATATAGAATTCACCCTATTGTCTGACAATCTCTTTTTACGCAATTGATTAAGGGATCCAACAAATGATAAATTAGGATCATGACAAATAATAAAAGAACTGTAACATGCGGACAGCTCGATGAGAGCTGGGCCGGGAAAAAAGTAACCCTCAACGGCTGGGTACATAGAAACAGGGATCACGGCGGTATACATTTTCTCAACTTGAGAGATCATTTCGGTATGACACAGGTTGTCATCGATGAAGATGCCGATGAAAGCCTGAAAAATGATGCTGAATCTCTTAAGATTGAATATTGCATCGCCATTGAGGGGACAGTCAGACAGAGACCGGACTCTATGGTCAATAACGATATGAAGACCGGATCCATCGAAGTCAAAGCCAATTCCATTACAATCCTCAACAGTTGTGAAACTCTCCCTTTTATGATCGACGAAGAGAGTGAGGCCAACGAAAACTTACGTTTAAAATACCGATACCTCGATTTGAGAAGCCAGGGTATGCAGAAAAGAATAAAACTGAGAGCCGATTTGGCTTTTGCAGTCAGAGAATACTTTGACGGTCAGGATTTTCTCGAAATAGAAACACCCACATTGATTAAATCGACACCTGAAGGCGCAAGAGACTTTCTCGTGCCTTCGAGATTGCACGAGGGAAAATTCTTTGCTCTCCCCCAGTCTCCACAGCTCTATAAACAGATCTTAATGGTATCCGGATTCGACAAGTATTTTCAGATAGCCCGATGTTATAGAGATGAAGATGCCAGAGGAGACAGACAGCTCGAGTTTACGCAGATCGATGTTGAGATGAGTTTTGTCTCTGCTGATGATGTATACGCAATGACAGAGGGAATGTATGCACACATCTTCAAAAAACTCATGAACATTGAGCTAACACCGACATTCGAAAAGATTACCTACCACGATGCCTTGAATTATTATGGCAGTGACAAACCGGATCTCCGGTTTGAATTAAAATTTCAGGATTTCGCACCCTATGTTGAAAAGGGGGATTTTTCTGTATTCAAATCGGTTCTCTCTTCAGAAAAAGGTGCTGTCAAAGCCATGGTCGTTCCCGGAGCCGCAGCAGCTTATTCGAGAAAAAAGATAACTGAGCTTGAAGATGAAGCGAAAAAATTCGGAGCCAAAGGTCTGGCCTGGATGAAAGTTACCGCCGACGGGCTGGATGGCGGGATTTCCAAATTCTACAGTGAAACGGCTTCTGTTATTACAGAGGGACTGGGCGCGAAAGAGGGAGACCTTATCCTGCTTATGGGGGCAGACTGGAAAACATCCTGTAATTCTCTGGGTGCTGTTCGTTCCAAACTGGGTAAAGACCTGGGTTTGATTGATGAAAGTGAATTTAAATTCTGCTGGATTGTGGACTTTCCTCTCTTTGACTATAATGATGAAGAGCAATGCTGGGAGCCTGCACACCATATGTTTTCCATGCCGCAAGATCGTTTTATTGATTCTATGGAAGAAAATCCCGGCGATGTGCTCGGTGATTTATACGACCTGGTACTCAATGGTTACGAATTGGCATCGGGATCAATCAGAGTTCACAACCCAGAACTTCAGCAGAGAATATTCAACATTGTGGGATTCCCCAAAGAACTTGCAGAAGAGCGTTTCGGATTTCTTCTCGAAGCTTTTAAATACGGAGCACCACCACATGGCGGAATAGCTTCAGGGCTGGACCGACTGGCAATGATAATGGCCGGCAAACAGTCAATTAGAGAAGTTATCCCCTTTCCTAAGAATAATGTCGGGCTCTCTCCAATGGATGAATGTCCCGCAAATGTCGATGAAGAACAGATCAGAGATCTTCATCTGCAGATAATAAAATCAGAATAATATCTTTTCAAATTTACCGGAGGTTAAAGGTGTATAAAATTCAAACATTAAACAAGATTTCTGAGAAAGGTCTCAGTCTTCTTCCTGCAGAGAGTTATAGCATATCAGATGAGGGGAACAATCCCGATGGAATCATCCTCAGAAGCTATAAAATGCATGACATGGAAATTCCAGAATCTGTAAAAGTAATAGCCAGAGCGGGAGCGGGAGTCAACAACATCCCTCTACCCAAATGCACTGAAAAAGGAATCGTTGTTTTCAACGCACCGGGAGCCAATGCCAACTCTGTAAAAGAGCTGACAATCGGTGCCATGCTGACAACAGCCAGAGACTTTGCCGGCGGTGTTGCCTGGACCAGCACTATCGTCAATGAAGATGATGTCGCCAAATTAGTGGAAAAAAACAAATCGAACTATGCCGGTGGAGAAATCAGCGGGAAAAAACTGGGTGTAATCGGACTGGGTGCCATCGGTGTTCAGATTGCCAATGCCTGTTCAAACCTGGGAATGAAAGTCTACGGATACGACCCCTACCTGACTGTACAGGCTGCGTGGACAATATCCAGCAAAATTAAAAAAGCCAACAGCATTGAAAAAATGCTGAAAGAGTGTGATTACATAACGGTACACGTTCCCCTCAATGACGGAACCAGAGGTATCATCAACAAAGAAAACATGAAACTCATGAAAAAAAATGCTGTTATCCTCAACTTTGCCAGAGGCGGCATCGTCGATGACCAGGCAGCTGTTGACGCCTGCGAATCGGGACAGATCGCCAAGTATGTTACAGATTTCCCCAACAACACTGTTATTGGTAAGAAAAATGTAATCTGTGTTCCTCACCTGGGGGCATCAACTCAGGAAGCTGAGGAAAATTGTGCTGAAATGGTTGCTTCTCAAATGAAAGATTATCTTGAAACAGGAAATATAGCCAATTCGGTAAACTTCCCCGCCTGCAGCCTCGATGCAAGTGGTGGATCTCGAATTATCCTGGCATCTCTTGAGAACAATGATGTTCTCAATGATTTTCTGACGGGATTATCGGGCAAAGGAATTCCGACTGAGGGAATGGCCTCTCACCACAGAGGAGATATCTTCTACAACATTCTGGAAGTGTCCAAAGGTTCCGACGTCAAAGATCTTATAGAAAAAGCTGGCTCTGAAGACAAAGTACTCATTGCACGAGTGATTGATTAGTCATTTAATTACTGACAGTTTTGAATTGAAAGGGAGCGCTGTTAAAGGTGCTCCTTTTTTTATAATTACCTGAAACAGGACAGAACATGGCCAATACAAAATTTACAATTTTTTTCACTGGAGACATACACGGGAGAGACCGGGAAAGCGCAAAATTATTTTCCATATACAAAAGAGAACGGAAAAAAGCCGAGGCGGAAGGCCGGATCTGCCTGTTTTTTGATTCTGGAGATTCATCTGACAGATGTGTTGATTACTGCAGCCTGACACATTGTCGCGCTTACAGCCATATACTCAACGAATTTGATTATGATGCTCAGACCGTGGGAAATGATATAGGTCTTGTCTACGGAACTGAAGCTCTGGAAAGCGCACTGAAAGAGATCAATCATCCCGTCCTTGGAGCCAATTTCAGAAATGGAAAAGATCCCCTTCTACAGGGATTGAAAGAGCATACTATTATAGAGAAATCGGGTATCAGAATTGGTATTTTCGGTTTGACTAATCCCTGGGGTAAAGCTTATGAAGCTTACGGTTATAAATTTCCCGATGCTGCAGAATGCACTTCTCAACAGGTTCAGAAACTCAAAGATGAAGGAGTCCAGATAATCATATTCCTATCCCATATGGGAATAATCGACGATATGGAGCTGTCTTTTCATCAACCGGATATCAATTTTGTTGTCGGTGGCCACAGCCACAGCCTGACACCGGGAGGAGTATTCAACCACCGGGGAACTGTTTTCCACTATAGCGGATCCTATGCAGAGCATTTGGGAAGGATCGATTTTGATTTTGACCGACAGGAAAATAGAGTGTTGAATGCAAAAGCATCTCTCAGCTCCAATTCTGAAAATGAAATACCGGCTGAAGAAATTATCAAAGCTATTTCCCGGGCCAGAGAAGATTCCAATAAGATTGGTAAAAAAATCATTGGAACAACCGAAGATTATCTTTCCCTTGAGTACCAGAAAGAGTGCCCTATAGGCATATTAGCAGCCGATGCGCTAAAACACTATTGGGGAACTGAACTGGCCATAGTTGCCGGAGGCAATCTCAACGGGGCCATAAACCAGGGAGAAATTACCCTGGCAGACCTGAACCGAGCCTGTTTTTCAACAGCCAATCCCTGCTTATCGCATATGTCCGGAAAATCATTGCGCATATGTCTGGAAAATGGGCTTCGAGATAAACTGAGAAACTTCTACCATCACGGGTTAAGAGGTGCTCCTATAGGCATACCGCAAATAAGCGGTTTAACAATAGAGGCAGATCTCTCGGAACCTGAGGGAAAACGGATCAAAAACATCACACTTTCAGGAATTCCTATAGATGAAAAGAAAATATACTCCATCGCTCATACGGATCTGGAAAACCACAAAACTCTCGGTTATTTCCCCGATTCCGGTCATACACTGAAAGAGGTTCAAAGTGATATTTTTCTCAAAGATGTGCTTGTTGAATATTTAGTGCATTTCCCACAAGTGCAATTGAATAAGACAAGGCGATGGCAGTTTTCATAAGTTCAAACCCTTTTTATTATGATCTTATTGTGATATCTTTTTAAAAAATTTCAAACAGGAGGAGTTATGAGCAATTTTAAGTTTTCCAGACTTTTGTCTATAGTCACCTTATTGCTCGTCACAATTACCATGTCTGCATGTGAAGAAGCGAAAAACCTTCCAGACGGTCTTTATGCCGTTATGGAAACGACAAGAGGAGAGATTATACTCTCTCTCGAATACGAAAAAACACCTTTGACAGTAATCAACTTTGTTGGACTGACTGAAGGGAATATGGAAACGACTGCAAAAAGCGGTCCTTATTATGACGGTCTTAAATTTCACCGTGTTCTCGACAATTTTATGATCCAGGGGGGAGATCCCCAGGGAACAGGCGCCGGTGGTCCAGGTTATAATTTTGATGATGAAATTGATGATTCTCTGAAATTCGACGGTCCGGGTGTACTGGCCATGGCCAATGCCGGAGCGGGAACCAACGGAAGTCAGTTTTTTATAAC
>JADGDJ010000134.1 GCA_016744925.1 Spirochaetaceae bacterium | reverse complement strand
ATTTATGCCTGGAATGAATTCATTATGGCGTTGCTTTTAACTTCATCAGAATCATCCCGTACCCTTCAATTGGGAATACGGTTTTTCACCAGTCAGTTTGTAACCGATTATACGGCCATGTACGCTGCCATAGTCATTACAATAATACCGAGTATTATTGTATATTTTATTTTCCATAACAGAATAATATCCGGCCTAACCGCCGGTGCCGTAAAAGGGTAAAAAAGTTTTAAGGTACGAGATAGATGATAAAATTACTCAATGAACAAAAAGGTTTTTCCGTCCAATTCAAGAACAAAACAATACTTCGGCACTCCAGCGAATATCCCGCATTCAATATGGGATCGGGAGAGGGAAAGTACAAATTCAATTACGGTCTTTTCAAAATAAAGAATAAAAGTCTGTCGCTGGACAGTTGTTTCGATTATGAGATTATAGAATCGGGACATAAAAAAATTGTAATTAATTTCGGATGCGGGCTTATCCTTTCACTATCTGAAGTTGACGGCAGAGTTCATATAGAAACCCAAAAACACAATGAGAACATCAACCGCTTCCGCCTGAATATTCCCGCTTCTAAATCCGAGCATATTTACGGGTGTGGTGAGCAGTATTCCAAACTGGATCTGCGTGGTGAAAAAGTACCCATATGGGTCCAGGAGCCGGGATTGGGTAGAGGTAAAGATCTTCTGACTCTCATGGCTGAAGTCAAACAGGGGTACGGAGGAAATGCCTTCACAACCTATTTTTCTCAGCCCACCTTTGTCTCATCAGATAACTGGTATTTTCACTCAGAAGGAACAGCCTACTGTGAGTTCGACTTTACAAACACTCAAAATCATGCCCTTTTATTCTGGGAAGTGCCCCCCAAAATAATAATCGGTGTTGAGGACAACGCCATAGAGAATCTATCATCCCTCTCCGAATATCTCGGACGTCAGAAAACACCTCCATCATGGGTATACGACGGAATGTGGCTGGGAATGCAGGGTGGTCGTGATATCACATCAAAAAAATTACAGAAAGCTCTCGATTCGGGTGTAAAAGTAGCTTCTATTTGGTGTCAGGA
The DNA here is from genome assembly GCA_016744925.1 of Spirochaetaceae bacterium. GTDB lineage: Bacteria > Spirochaetota > Spirochaetia > DSM-2461 > DSM-2461 > Spirochaeta_F. Next base: position 11,764 of record JADGDJ010000134.1, on the reverse strand, counting down.
CTGGGAGGGGATACGTATAACCTCCTTCGGTAAACAACTCTTCTGGGACTGGAAACCAAATGAGGAACTCTATCCCGACTTTGCGGGCTACATGAAGGAGCTCAATGATAAAGGGATAAAATTCTTAGGATATATCAACCCATTCCTGGCTCTTGAAGGACCTCTCTACGCGGAAGCCAAAGAGAACAATTACTGTGTAAAAAACAAAGAGGGCGATGACTACTACGTCTATATCACAACCTTCCCCGCGGCAATGGTCGACCTGACAAACCCCGAAGCCGTCAACTGGATCAAAGACGTGATCAAACGGGATATGATCGGAAAGGGGCTTTCGGGATGGATGGCTGATTTCGGAGAGTACGTTCCAGTCGATGCGGTTCTTCATTCAGGAATCAGCGCTGAACTCTACCACAATCAATATGCGGCAGATTGGGCAAAGGTCAATCACGATGCCGTTGAAGAGGCGGGAAAAGAAGAAGAAATAACCTTTTTTATGAGAGCTGCTTATACAGGATCTTCTAAGTATTCGGCCATGAACTGGAATGGCGATCAGCTTGTAAACTGGAGTTTTGATCAGGGATTCGCCACTGTCATTCCCGGAACAATTTCCATGGGGTTCACTGGGATAGGTTACACCCACTCGGACTTAGGTGGGTACACAACCGTATCCTGGCTGAAACGGAGTAAGGAACTCTTTATGAGATGGGCTGAATTATCGGCTTTTACACAGATAATGAGAACCCACGAGGGAAACAGACCCGATTCGAACTGGCAGTTTGACGGCGACAGTGAAACTCTCGCACATCTCGCACGAATGACCGATGTATACACAAAATTGAAACCCTATCACAAAGCTCTTTCAGATGAGTACAGAGCCACGGGAATACCCCCTGTTCGCCACCCTTATCTGCACTATGAAGATGATGAAACGCTCCATACTCTCAAATATCAATATATGTATGGAAGGGATCTTGTAATTGCCCCTGTGGTTAAAAAAGGGAAGACTCAATGGAAAGTTTATCTTCCTGATGATAATTGGGTTCACTTATGGAGCGGAAAAACATTTACAGGTGGATGGATAAAAATAGACTGCCCGTTAGGAAAACCTCCTGTTTTCTACAGATCAGAATCTAAATCCGCGGTTATATTTAAGGAAATCGGAAAATGCTGAATAAAATAAATGAATCCAACCCGGACATTGAGATCTTGAGTGTAAATTCACAGGAGTTTGATAAATATGGATCTGTAATAGAAGCTTACGATTTCAGCGATATGTTTCCAGCCTCACTGGAAGCCATGAACCTGACAGGATCTACATATATTGGAGATTTGGAAGCTCTCCATAAATTTGATTCATTTAAAAATATGAAAAATGATATCTTTGGAGAAATCGAACTGCAGGTCGGAATCTGTTTTGGCCTGAATGATATGATGAACGGTATGGAATTCCATAAAAGCAGTGAAGTCATAATAGCTGTTACAGATATCATATTGATACTCGGTGATATAAGAGATGTAAAAAATAAGAGTTGGGATTCGTCAAATGCCGAGTGCTTTTATATAACCAAAGGCACCACAGTTGAACTCTATGGAGGAACACTTCACCTGGCACCGTGCAGAGTATCAACAGAGCCGTTCTGTTCAATAATCGTTTTACCAAAGGGAACCAATACATCTCTGAAAAACCCGGATGACAAAAAAGATCCACTGCTGTTTATGAACAATAAATGGCTTTTCTGCCATAAAGAATCACCCGCTGTTGCAAAAGGGGGATTTGTCGGGATAAAGGGAAAAAATATTCAGATCGCGATAATTTCATAGATAAAGCATACCGGGAGTTCACTGTAGATAGTAGCCGGTCTGAAAACAGTTACGGGGAGTTTGTGATCGTAATATTGATTCCGGATCAAATTGCTGCAGGAAAGAGAGATCACTCGTTTCCCGAACCAGCACAGGTACAACTTTATTTTTACGGATAAGCTCTTCGACAAGATGACTACCCGGAATGTGTATTGTTTCTGATTGAATTTGTCAGTTTTGCATAAATGCTCTTATGATAAGATTAGATTGAAAAGAAATAACTGATTAGTATTTGATATTCATATTAACTAAATTATCTTCTTGAGGAAACATTATGAAAAAACTGGGCAAACTATTATTATCCAAAGATCCCTTTCAGGAAATTGTTATGGGAAACACTGCATTGGTTAGAGCTATGATCGAATCGGGAACAGAGGTCATTACATCTTATCCGGGATCACCTACTCCAGAAATCGCAAGTGCAATTTCTTCGATTGAATTTGAAAAAAGACCCTTTTATTTTGAGTTTTCAACAAATGAAAAAGTTGCCACAGAAATAGCTTATGGAGCCGCCATAAATGGGCAATTATCCACTGTTTTTTTTAAAAGCGTAGGATTAAATGTCGCTTCCGACACCTTTATGCAATTGAGTCTTATGAATATAATCGGTGGGATGATTATCATACTGGGAGATGATCCCGGGTTGCACTCTTCTCAAAACGAACAGGATAACCGTCATTATGCAAAAATGAGTTATACGCCCATACTGGAACCGTCATCTCCACAGGAGGCCTATGACTATTACCTTAAAGCAGCGGACCTGGCCAGAACAAAGCAGATTCCCGTATTGCTCAGATTAACAACCCATGTATGCCATACAAAGCAGAAAGTTTCATTTTCTTCATGGAATGGACCTTATGATAAAAAACGATCTCTATTTAATCCAGAAAATGGTCCCTATATCCCTGTTACTTCAAAAGTGATACCGATGAAAACCAGAGCGTTAAAAAATTTGCGCGCTATAGAAGATGAAGGAATCTCCGATTCATTTGCTGAAAGCGTCAATAATAACAATTCGAAAAGAGGCATCATAACAATGGGGATGCCCTATCTTTCGCTTAAAGATGTTCTCACTCAATCCAACTGGCCACCGGATATATTAAAACTGGGTATGACTTTTCCCCTTCCCAGACAAAAAATATTACATTTTCTTAAAGAACATGAAGAAATAAAAATCCTGGAGGAACTTGATTCGGAAATAGAGCTGATGATAAAAGCTCTTGCATTTGACAACGCACTTTCCAATGTAAAAATAATAGGGAAGGAGAATGTTCAAGATTGGATTGGAGAATATACCCCGGAAAAAATCACCCAACTTCTCTTTTCATGCTGGCCAGACATGGTTAAACCGATATTGTCCGACAACAGAGAGATCACATTGAGCCCCCGCCCCCCACAATTATGTCCAGGATGCGGTCACAGAAGCGCCTTTCATGCTATTAAGAAAGCGCTTAAAGCTGATGATATCAAAGTCGGGGATATCGGTTGTCATACTCTGGGACATCTCCCGCCCTATAATATGGGAGACATTGTCATGTGTATGGGAGCCTCACCGGCCATTGCCTCGGGATTGAGTTTAAATAAAGGGACAAGGAATATAATTGCCTTTATGGGTGATTCAACTTTTTTCCATGCCGCTATGCCATCAGTCATCAATGCCATTTTCAATAATCATAACTTTACAATGATACTTATGGAAAATGGAACAACAGCTATGACAGGTCATCAGGATAATCCCTCGTCGGGCAGGAATTTCAATGAAACTGTCGAAAAGATTCCAATTCGCAAAGTTCTTGAGGGTTTTGGAGTTGAACATATTTTTGAAGTCGATGCATACAAACAGCAAGAACTGTCCGAGTTGGTAAAAGAGGCCATCACGATTGAAGGTTTCTCCGTTGTAATAGCCAAACACCCATGCATGTTGAAATTGACCCGGCAAAATAAAAACAAGAAATCATATGTTTTAAAACATGTAGAAATTGATCAAAATATCTGTGTTTTACATAAAGAGTGTATAGAAGATTTTGCCTGTCCCTCTTTTTCCATTGCCGAGAGTGGACAGATTGTTGTGAATCAGGATTTGTGCATAGGTGACGGATCATGCCGGCAGACATGTCCTGTTTCTGCAATAAACTATCCTTCAGGAGAATCATTATGAACATATACATCAGTGGTGTCGGCGGTCAGGGAGCAGGCATGTTAAGCGAAATACTGGTTAGAGCGATAGATTATGCCGGTATAGATTTTAAAGCAGTCGACACCCATGGTCTGGCTCAAAGAGGGGGGACAGTTGTCTCTCAAATACGATTCGGTGAAAAAGTGTACACCCCTCTAATAAGAAGCGGCGAAGCTCATATGTGTATAGCTCTTGAATTACATGAAGCGCTGAGAAGTATGGAAAAATTTATATGTGATGGAGGAATTCTCGTCTATTATGACACAATATGGGAGCCTCTTGGAGTCCGTCTGGGAAATGATGAGAAAATAAAAGAACAGAACATCTTAGATTTCTGTCAGAAGCATAAAATTTCTGCTGTAAAAGCATTTGATAAAAATTTGGTGGATACAAGGATGCAGAATGTTGTCATTTTAGCTCAGATTGCCGGAAAAGGTTTAATTGAAGGTGTCACCATTGAGCTTATTGAGAAAGCTATGGAAGATCTAATGGATGGGAAATTACTTGAGACAAATCTAAAAGTATTCAGAGAGAATTTAAGTTGATTTTTAAAAAAAGATAAATTATTTCGATAAAAAGTAAATTCCTATGGATAAAACCGCCGTTAACTGCTTTATTATGACTATGGATTTACAGCAAGAGTTAAACAAGAATTTTGGGTTTGATACATTTCGCAAAGGGCAGGAAGAGGTCATTACCCGCGTTCTGCAGGGAAAATCATCGGGAGCTATTTTTCCCACGGGAGCGGGAAAATCTCTTTGTTATCAATTGCCTGCAGTACTTCTCCCCCATTTGACATTAGTTGTCTCTCCTCTTTTATCACTGATGAAAGACCAGATGGATTTTCTCCTGTCCCACAATATTCGTGCAGCGAGACTCGATTCCACTTTGAATCGCGAAGAATACAACAGCATTATATCCCGGGCTCAGGAGGGATCGCTTAAAATACTCATGATATCCGTTGAGCGATTCAAAAATGAACGATTTCGTTCCCAGCTCCGGAATATGGAAATATCCCTTCTAGTGATCGATGAAGCTCACTGCATATCAGAATGGGGTCATAATTTCCGCCCCGAATACCTCAGACTTCCCGACTATCAGAAAGAGTTCCAGATACAGAACTCACTGCTTCTCACGGCTACAGCAACAAAAGAGGTTGCAACTGATATGAAAACAAAATTCAATATCAGTGATGATAATCTTATAACGACAGGATTTTACAGAAAGAACTTATTCCTACGAGTGACTCCTGTAGAGAAAGAAGAAAAAAAACAGCAACTACTCACGGATTTGCAGAACTCTGGCAGCGATCCGACTATTGTTTATGTAACCTTACAGAAAACGGCAGAGGATATCGCCTCTTTTCTCCAGTCTAAAAATATACCCGCCCGCTCCTACCACGGTGGAATGAAGAGTGAAGACAGGGTATCAATACAAAATAAGTTTATGTCGGGATCTTTAAATTGCGTTGTGGCAACTATAGCTTTTGGTATGGGTATCGACAAAAAAGATATTAGAAAAGTGATTCATTTCGATCTACCCAAATCTATTGAAAATTATAGTCAGGAGATCGGACGATCGGGCAGAGATGGAAAAGATTCTCTCTGCATTGTCTATGGTGATAAAAGCAATTTACCGGTACTTGAAAACTTCATCTATGGTGATACACCTGAAAAATCCGGAATAGATTTCATTCTTAGGGATATACAAAACAGTCAGGCAAGCTGGGAAGTGAAATTAACCGGTTTGAGTAGGGAAGCCAATATTAAACAACTGCCCTTGAAAACCCTTCTAGTCTACTTGTCCCTTAAAAAAATTGTTAAGCCGCTCTACAGTTATTTTGAAGAGTATACATTTAAATATCTTCTTGAACCAAATAAAATAATCGATCACTTTCAGGGAGAGAGAAAAACATTTGTAGAAGCCATAATCAACAATTGTCATTCAAAAAAAGTCTGGACGACCATGGATATTGAGGGAATTTGCTCTTCCTACCAAACTGATAGAAATAGGATTCTCAAGGCTCTAGATTATTTTGAGGAACAAAGATGGATAGATCTTACTGCCAAACAGGCCGTAGAAGTGTATGAAATCCTCCCTGGTAATTTTCATTTGGAGATCCTGACTGAGGAACTACACAAGCTCTTTCTGGAAAAAGAAAAAACAGAGATAAACCGGATTCATAAAATGATATCTTTTTTTGAAAATAATGACTGCTTAAGCAGGGAGCTTGCCCGATATTTCGGAGAGAACCTGGAATCAACGAAATGCGGTCACTGCTCGCATTGCGAATCAGGTTCTGTAAAATTGCTCGAGACCAATAGAGAGGAAAACCCCGATTTCTCCCTGCATATTGCCAATCTGGAAGAGCTTGCAAAACTCCTCAGCCCACATGATAGTATAGAAAATATAAGCCGCTATTTTTGCGGGATCAACACTCCCCTGTTCAGCAGATTGAGAATAAAAAAGACTTTCGGATTTGCCAGTTTGGAGAAATACTCCTATCACGATGTCAGGAATTGGATTAAGGACTATAGACCCCCAGAAGTATAACTATGAGTATTTATTTACAGGCATCTTCTTATGGTCCGCCATTCTTCAGACGAAAAATCAGGCAGATAATAACTAGCTGGACATCCCATTTTCAATCTCCTTTGAGATCCTTTCAAATACCTGATCATGGGTACCGAAACCATCAATCGCCACAGACCCGTATAGTGATTTATATTTCTTAAAAACAGGAACAGTAGTGTCTTTGTGATCCTGGAGTCTTTTAATTATTTTCTGAGTGTTGCTGTCGTATGGTTTTTTCTTATCTGTATCTCTTCTTTTATCGAGCCTGTTTATAAGTTCTAGAGTAGGTACTTTGATCTCCATAATCTGTGAAATCTTAGAACCATGTTTTTTCAGCATACCATCGAGCATATAAGACTGAACGAGTGTCCTGGGAAATCCCTTGAAAATATACCCTTGGACATTGCCGGTAGATTCCTCTATTCTTTTTTCTATTAAAGTTACTACCACTTCGTCTGGTACAAGTTCACCGCTATTGTAATGCTCTTCAATACTCTTTCCTATTTCTGTTCCTTTTGTAATTTCCTGCGATAACATGGGACCGGTAGCAATGTATTCCAGACCGAATTTTTCCGCCAGAGCTTCTCCATGAGAACCTCTTCCCGATCCGGGATAACCGAAGAGAACTACATTATATAGGCTGTTTTTAAGCTCTTCCTTTAGAATATCCTTTATCTGACCCGTAACATTTTCAATAGTCTGGCTACCGTCAACATCCTTTAGAATCCCTTTCTCCCTGTAAAACTGGAGAACAGGGTGTGTCTTCTCATTGTATTCTTCCAGACGTTTCGTAATGACCTTTTTATTGTCATCAGGTCTACCGGAGGATTTCCCTCTCTCGAGCAATCTCTGCACAGTCAGATCCTGATTGACATTGAGGTTGATAAGACAGTTGAGAGAACTGTTGTGCTGGATCATGAGACCTTCGAGAATATATGCCTGCATGTAGGTTCTTGGAAAACCATCAAATAGAAATCCGTTCGTATAAGGATTCGTCACAATTGTTTTTTCTATAAGTTGTACGATTATCTCATCGGGAGCAAGTTGGCCGGCGGCGATTATACTTTCCGCTTCCTGACCGAGTTTTGTCTTTTCGGCAATTTCTTTTCTGAGCAGATCTCCTGTAGAAATATAGCAGAGATTGTACTCATTGATAATGAATTCTGACTGTGTCCCTTTCCCCGCACCGGGAGGACCGAAAAGAGCAATGTTTAACATAGCTTAAACTCCGGAATAATAGTTTTGAATGTTTAGGATAAATCAGCTGAAGGATAATGGCAATATGAATCTTTTTCAGTTTGCCGATTCTACAGTCAAATATATTGACAATTCCCCCGGTAAAAACCCGATCTGTGAGGACCCCCTAAAAAAAATAGTGAATCACCTCTCACCTTTTTTCTTGACAGATGCCGTATCCAAGGTAAAATGAATTAAAAATGAGAACCGATTCGGTTGTCATTATGGAGGAGAACAATGAGTAAAAAATTATCCGCATTAACAATTGTGCTGCTTTTTTTACTGAGCATGGGTTCAGTATTTGCAGGAGGACAGGACGATGGTGACGTCAAGCCGATAAAATTCGGCGGAGTTTGGCCCCTGGGAGACATTACAGGAGCACAGGCAAGCAAGGCTGCACAGCTGGTTGTCGATGAATTAAATGCCAACGGCGGCCTATTGGGCAGACCTGTCGAACTGATTGTCATCGACAGTGAGTTCAATCCCGAAAAAGGAGCCGCAGCCATAGAGAGACTGGCAACAGTCGATAAAGTGGATTTCTTTGTTGGAGGAATGTCCAGCGGTGTCCATCTTGGACAGATCCCTACTCTGAAAAAGTATAAAAAGGTCACTATGTGGACCGGTGCCGCCAGCCATGTAGCTGAAAATGCCGTAGGATCCGATCAGGATTGGTATTTCCATCTACACCCATGGGACTACAACCAGGGAGCCTCTTATGTAGAGGGCTGGAATGACATTGCAGAAAAATATCCGGAGATTTCTATCAAAAAGTGGTTCCTGGCCTATGAGGAAGGTCCTTTCGGCAGCGCATCATTTGAAGCGACTAAAACTCTTTTTGCAGATATGCAGATAGACGGAGAAGCCTTCCAGTCTGCAGCTGCCGGCGGCGGAGACTACACAGCTGTGCTACAGAGGGCAAAAGAATATGATCCCGATGTATTTATCTGGGCCGGTTACGGCGCCGATGCCCTTCCTATGATGGAACAAGCTAAAGCTGTTAATTTCTCCCCTGCACTCTTTGTGGGAGCGCCTCCGGGATGGCCTTCGGATTTTGGAGAGTCTAAGCTCGCAGAAAATGTCACCCTATACGGAATGTGGGCACCATCCCTCAATATCGTAAGTGAGATGAGTAAAAAATTCTACGGGGAATACGTTACCAAGTATTCAGAAGAACCGGCGACATATTTTGCCCCCCTCGGCTACACATCCATCGATATCATTGCTAAGGCCGTCGTAATAGCGGGATCTGTAGAAACCGATGCCGTAATAACTGCACTAAAAGAGATTTCCTACCAATCACCACTAGGCGAGACAATAAGCTTCGGCCCCGCCAATGTTATCAGCAACCAGGGATTCCGACAGCAGAAAATTCTGCAGTGGCAAGATGGTGTACAACAGGTTATCTGGCCATTTGAGTTTGCTACGGCTAAACCGACTTATCCTTTCGAGAGCTGGAAATAATTCATATTTCAAGGAGAGCTTTTTTTGAAAAAAAGGTTCTCTTTTTTTATCATACGATTTCAATAAACTTTTTGGAGTTCCCAGAATGAATAATAAAAAGATATATGCAGGTACTGGCATTGGCGCGGCTGCCCTACTGGCAGTTTTTTTCCTATACACCAATCCGACTGTTCTTGTATATGGTGTGCAGAGAGCGGGAATTTATGCGGCGATAGCCCTTCCCATGGCTCTTGTTTTAGGCATCGTACACATTGTAAACCTCGCCCACGGCGAAATGATGATGGTCGCTGCCTATCTCAGCTACTTCATAAGTAAAACTTTCGGGCTCGATCCGCTTCTGGCGGCTATTCCAACTGGAATTATTATGTTTTTCCTTGGAATTCTGATCTTTAAAACAACGATCTCCCATACCCTGAATGCCCCCGAATTGAATCAGCTGATTCTGACATTCGGCGTGGCCATGGTCTTAAGTCAAACAGTCAATCTGATGGCGACCAGTCAACCCCGGAAAATATCTCTCGATTATGTGTCTTCATCGGCTACTTTCGGCAATGTGAGTTTCGGGGTTTACGATTTTATATTTCCTGCTCTGGCAATAGTCTTCCTGCTCATACTGATGTACTTTCTCAAAAAAACACGTCTCGGAAAAGCCGCTTCAGCTGTAGGACAGAATCCTCGAGGCGCCCGAATCGTCGGGATCAATGTAGATCTGACCTATACAGTCATTTTTGCAATAGCTTCAGCAGTAATCGGGATTTTCGGGTCATTTTTCATAACTAAATTCTCTATTTTCCCAGCTGTGGGCGGTGCTTACACAATGAAGTCTTTTGCACTGGTGGCTATGGCCGGAATCGGAAAACTTCCCCAAATAATTATAGCAAGCCTGATCCTCGGTGTTGCAGAGAGTTTTGTCATGTCTATTCCCGGCGGAGCCGGCTGGGCACCGATGATATTCTTTAGTTTGATAATAATAGTGATCCTCAGCAGATCATTCAGGAGTAAACAGTGAGCGAAGCAGTTCAAAGGAAAAAAACACTCCCCTATATTTTTATGGCGCTGGGGATTGTTATTCTGATTATGCCATTTTTTTCCGGTCCCTATATTCAATCAATAGGACGGACGGTACTTACCTATATGATTCTGGCCATAAGCTGGGACATGCTCATCCGCTCGGGACAGTTATCCTTCGGGATCGCGGGTTTTTTCGGGCTGGGTAGCTATACGGCTGTATTATCCGCGGTAAACCTCTCATTCGGTCCCTTTATGAGTATAATCGCTGCAGCGGTGATCGCCGGTGCTATAGCTTTCCTCGTCGGCGCCGTAGTGCTCAGACTGCGAGGCATGTATTTCGCCATCACGACGCTGGCCCTTGGAGAACTGTTTAAGATCACCATTCACAATTGGCATGATTTTACAGGCGGACCAAACGGGATGCTGCTGCCCAAACTGGCTTTTGACGGCGCTTCTATTCCGACATATGCCATGATGCTCGTCTTTGCCCTTGGGATCATTGCTCTTTCTGAATATTTCAAAAAAAGCAAGATACACTATGCACTGACTGCAATTAGAGACAATGAGATAGTGGCGAAATCAAGTGGAATCAATATCTACAAATTCCTGCTCATAGCCTTTACGATCACAGCTGCAATACAGGGTGCTGCAGGAGCGGGATTTGCCCAACTTTACGGATTTGTAACTCCCGAAAGCAGTTTTAATGCCAATTACACACTAATTCCTCTTGCAATGGCCCTTCTCGGTGGAATGTACAGCACCTGGGGTCCTGTGATCGGGGCGGTTGTACTCGGAGTTTTGGGAGAATTTTTAAAACTATTCATCCCCTACGGACATCTCGTCGTCTATGGAATAATCATAATTCTGGTTCTACTCTTTATGCCTCAAGGGATAGCGGGTTTGGTCTCGAAAACATTAAAAAAAAGAGGAGAGAGCTATGAGTGAGCTGAGAACTGAGAACCTTACAATCTCCTTTGGCGGTCTGATTGCCACGAACAATGTCAACTTCAATATAAAATCAGGAGAAATCCTGGGAATCATAGGCCCCAATGGAGCGGGAAAGACAACCCTTATAAATCTCCTCGCGGGGATTTATTACCCCACTTCCGGTAAAATATTTCTCGATGATGAAGAGATATCACAAATACCGGCTCATGTCCGATCTTCAATGGGGATCGGACGTACCTTTCAGCTGATTCATCCCCTCGAAGGCTTGACCGTAGTGCAGAATGTCATGACGGGATTTCTATTCGCACAGAAAATGGGATTGAAGCGAGCGAGAGAGGAAGCGGAAAAACTCTGCAGAACCATGGAACTGACAGGAATCGGCAGGTCAACCGGTGAGATTAATATTCTTGAAACAAAAAAGATGGAAATTGCCAAAGCTCTGGCAACAAACCCCAAAGTGCTGTTTCTCGATGAAGTCATGGCTGGACTCAAAAGTAC
>JADGDJ010000133.1:2435-12927 GCA_016744925.1 Spirochaetaceae bacterium | reverse complement strand
AAATAGTAAGACTAAGCCGTGGATGGAGTATAGTCCCGTATCTGCTAATCTTACTATTTTGGTTTAAAAAAAATCACAACAATTTGGTTTTGAACTCCTTTATACAGCTAAGGAGAGCACCCACTCATACGTGTTAAGATTTGAGCTTGTGGCTCATCGGTCTGTATGTAGAGAAAAAGCTGAATTATGCATATGATAGAATATTAAACTAAATGAGCATATGCATATAATCTGTGTTAGAATATAAATTATCCAAATTTGAAAAGGGGTTGCATGGATTTATGAAAAAGTATGTTTGTTCAATTTGCGGTTATATCTATGATGAAGCATTCGGCTACCCGGAAGGGAAAATTTCTCCTGGGATGAAATGGGCAGATGTTCCATCCTCATTTGTCTGTCCGTTGTGCGGTGCATCAAAGTCTGAGTTTAACGAACAGGAAGAGGAATCTTCCAAACCAGCTGCTTCAACATCAGAAACAATCTCATTGCCGGTTGATATAAATTATACAGCCGCAGAATTGTCTGCCGTCTTTTCCAACCTGGCAAAGGGTTCTAAGAAACAGTATAAACCTGAAATGGCCGCTCTTTATAGTGAGTTGGCATCTTATTACATTCAAAAGTCAGAAAAACTCAACAATCCGGATTTTGAGAGTTTAAAAACTCTGCTCCAGGCAGATCTTTCATCACATTTTGCATTTGCGAATGAAGTAGCCGGAAAGAATCATGATCGTGGGGCATTGCGAGCATTGAAGTGGGCAGAGCAGGTTTCAAAGATGATTAATTCCCATCTGAAAAAGGTTGAATCAAGCGCCGCTGATTTCCTGAAAGAGACAAATGTATATGTTTGTGATATCTGCGGGTTTATCTATGTTGGCGATGAAAAACCTGAGATCTGTCCGGTTTGTAAGGTTCCGAGCATGAAGATGACACAGGTCAGAAGGAGCGCTTGATATGCATGCAGTAAGAAATATCCGTCTATGTACAAAAGATTGTCTCTGCCTTTATGTTTGCCCCACCGGTGCTACCGACACGGAAACAGGTCAGATTGATGCAGAAACGTGTATCAGCGGTTGCCGTTTGTGCGTTGATGCCTGTCCTTCCCATGCAATCTCTCTGGTTCCCGAGGAGTTTCCAAAACAACAAAGTAAGTCAGATGATGTAAAGAAAGCTTTGAACATCCTATCAGAGAGTAAAACAAAACAGGAAACTCTTGCTTTTGCACTGGAGCAATTGTCGAATGATCCGATGATCAAACAGATTTCAAAAGCTATTGGAATGTCTAATCGTATAATAGCCGAAGACTTACTCCGGGAAGCCGGGTTTATGCTTCCCCAAAGTGAAGATATAAAAGAGTTACTCGTAAAGTTATCAACCGAAAGTAAGGAGAATGATTTTCCGAAAGAGACGGTGAAGAAACTACTTGAGCTTTTAAATACAAACAATAATAAGGAGAAGGACATGTCTAAAACCACTGATAATTTGATGGAAGCTTTTGCCGGAGAGTCTCAGGCAAATAGGAAGTACCTTGCCTTTGCTAAAAAGGCAGAGCAGGAAGGGGATTTGAATGCCGCAAAATTATTCAAGGCGGCCTCCGATGCAGAGACAATTCATGCCCTGAAGCATTTTGAGGTAGCCGGAAAAGTCGGTTCCACATTGGAAAATCTAAAATCGGGAGTAGATGGGGAAACTCATGAATATAAAGAGATGTATCCTCCCTTTGTAGAGCAGGCTGAGGCTGAAGGGAACAAAGCTGCGGTCAGAACCTTTACTTTTGCGATGAAAGCAGAAGAAGTTCATGCCGGATTGTACCAGGAAGCAATAGAAAATCTGGATAATCAGGAAGAGGTCTTTTACTATCTGTGTCCTGTTTGCGGTAATATTGAGAAATTTGTACCGGAAAAATGCAGTATTTGTGGTGTCTCCGGGGATAAATTTATCAAATATTAAGTTTATTACATTTTGCTGATAAGAAACATCCAATTGGGGCGTTTCTTTATTTATGAGTAGAAATTTAACAAGTAAAGGGTAAAACTGGATCTCCAGCTTTATCCCGACTTTTTCCATCATCTAAACTGAATATTGGAAAATTTCATCATTACTAACACGGGGATATCTGCTGCACCTATTCTCAGGGCTTCAATAATTGACTTGATTTCAAGAGTCAATTGTTTAGACTTAAATAGAGGGAATCTAAAGTCTTTGTCTCTTTCAAAAATCCATATCAATAATCTTTTAAAATTTCCTCAATAAAAGAAATATAAATGGAGGAAAAAGAATGAGTAGTTCAGGAAAATGTCCAGTTACTGGGGCTACAAGCCATTCGGCGGCAAAAGGAACTTCGAATAAAGATTGGTGGCCTAATCAATTAAATTTAAAGATTCTTCATCAGAACCCGGATAAGCTCAATCCTATGGATGAGGATTTCAATTATGCGGAAGAATTCAAAGAACTCGATCTGCAAGCAATCAAGAAAGACTTGAATGATGTCATGACCGATTCAAAAGACTGGTGGCCAGCCGATTATGGCCATTACGGACCTTTGTTTATCCGAATGGCATGGCATAGCGCCGGAACATATAGAACCAGTGATGGACGTGGTGGTGGAAATACAGGTAATCAGCGTTTTGCTCCTTTGAACAGTTGGCCTGATAACGTAAACCTTGACAAAGCCAGAAGGCTTCTCTGGCCGATCAAGCAAAAGTATGGAAAGAAAATCTCCTGGGCAGATCTGATGATTCTTGCCGGTAACTGTGCATTGGAATCAATGGGTTTTAAGACCTTTGGTTTTGCTGGTGGACGTGAAGATATATGGGAACCTGAAGAAGATGTCTATTGGGGCACAGAAACCGAGTGGCTGGGAGACAAACGCTATTCCGGTAAAAGGGATTTGGAAAATCCATTGGCAGCAGTCCAAATGGGACTGATTTATGTAAATCCTGAAGGGCCTAATGGAGAACCTATACCTGTCGAATCAGCAAAAGACATTCGAGATACTTTTGCGCGTATGGCTATGAATGATGAAGAAACAGTAGCTCTCATTGCTGGTGGACATACCTTCGGTAAGTGCCATGGTGCCGGTGATGCATCAAATGTTGGCCCTGAACCTGAAGCTGCCCCCATGGAAGAGCAGGGATTGGGCTGGAAGAGCCTTTTCAAAAGCGGAAAAAGGGGAGATACAATAAGCAGCGGTATTGAAGGTGCCTGGAAGCCGAATCCCACAAAGTGGGACTCCGGGTATTTGAAGGTCATGTTCAAATACGAATGGGAGCTGCTTAAGAGTCCCGCGGGAGCTTATATTTGGCTATCCAAGGATACGGAAGAAGAAGATATGATCGTGGATGCCCATGATCCATCGAAGAAGCATAGGCCCATGATGACTACGGCAGACCTTTCTCTGAAGTTCGACCTAGTGTATGAAAAGATTGCCCGTCGCTATTTGGATAATCCTGATGAGTTTGCCGATGCCTTTGCCCGTGCCTGGTTTAAACTGACTCATAGAGATATGGGACCTCGTTCAAGGTATTTGGGAGCAGAGATTCCTGAAGAAGAGCTGATCTGGCAAGATCCTATCCCACCAGTAGAACATGATTTGGTAGATGAACAGGATGTTAAAGGATTGAAAGAGAAGATTCTATCCTCTGGACTGAGTATATCCCAGCTTGTTTCCACTGCCTGGGCTTCTGCCTCAACTTTCCGGGGTTCTGATTATCGTGGTGGAGCCAATGGTGCTCGAATACGTTTGGCTCCACAGAAGGATTGGGAAGTCAATCAGCCAAAAGAGCTGAGCAAAGTTCTTTCAAAACTGGAAGGGATTCAGAAAAAGTTCAATGCTTCTGGGAAGAAGATTTCTCTTGCAGATTTGATTGTGCTTGGGGGCTGTGCTGCCATAGAGAAGGCATCAGGTAATGCTGTTTCAGTTCCTTTCTCTCCTGGTCGAACCGATGCCACTCAGGAGCAGACCGATGTTGATTCCTTTGCTTTTCTTGAACCCTGTGCTGATGGCTTCAGAAACTATCAAAAACAGAAATACAGTGTCTCTACAGAGGAGCTCTTATTGGATAAGGCTCAGCTTTTATCTCTCTCTGCTCCCGAGATGACAGTCCTAGTCGGCGGGTTGCGTGTTCTTGGTGCGAATTACGGACAGTCAAAAGACGGTGTCTTTACTGACAAGCCTGAAATTTTGACGAATGACTTCTTTATCAATCTTCTTGATATGAGCACAATGTGGAAACCCAAAGATAAAGATGATGATGCCTTTGATGGTTTTGATCGTTCAACAGGTAAGAAGAGATGGACAGCTACAAGAGCTGACCTGGTTTTCGGTTCCAATTCGCAGCTAAGAGCTCTTGCAGAAGTCTATGGATGTGAAGATTCAAAAGATAAATTTCTGAAGGATTTTGTAAAAGCTTGGGTCAAGGTCATGAATCTTGATCGTTTTGACCTCTCTTATTAACTGAATGATTTATGTATAAAACTGGTGATGGAGTATAACTTCATTACCAGTTTTTTGTTATATCTCCCCTTCCTCCAGAAAACTGAAATACCCTTTATGTGAGAAAACAACATGATCCAATAGTTCAATCCCCAGTAGTATGCCTGCTTCCTGAAGCCTATATGTTATTTCCCGATCCTCTTTGCTGGGTTCCAGGTTTCCTGATGGATGGTTATGAGCCACAATAATACTGGCGCTTCGTAGTACTATAGCTGTACTGAATATCTCACGAGGATGAATAATTGCACGATTTAGAATTCCCATGGACACAGTTTTAATATCAATTACTTCGTGTGCTCCATTGAGGCAAATACTGAAGAAATACTCCTGTTGTCTTTCTCCGTAATGAGCCAATAAAGGGTAGATATTCCCTGGTGATTTGATCTTCTTGTTCCGTGGACTGTAAATCCTGCGGGACAGTTCCATCGATGCCGTTAATAGAGTCGCTTTAGCTGGTCCAATACCTTCAATGGCTAGGAAGTCTTCAGCTTCCAATACTTGTTTTGATTCATCAATCATTTTCAAGGATAGCGAAGCGATTTTTTCTACTGGATTCTGTTTTGATCCGCTTCCGATTATAATTGCCATCAGTTCTATATCGGAAAGGCTTTCCGCACCGCGGCTGAGTATTTTTTCTCTTGGCCTATCGTAAATAGACATATTAGCTATCTTTGGCAGTTCATATGTTTTCATAAAGCTTATGACAGATATTTTGCCTCTGATGATTCAAATAATAAGATAAGTTTGAACTTCAATTGCAAAAATAATTGATAGTGCTTAATCTATAGAAAACATTAGGAAGAGAAAGAAGCTGCATCGGAAAAAAACGATATAGAATGGATTTAATAGTAAGACTAAGCCACGGATGAATTATGGTACCGTTTACATTATTCTTACTATTTGAAAATTAGTTTGAGAATGTCTATAAAGAGGAATATTTTGTCTATAGAAGCTAGAGGCATTAAGTTCTGATTTTTAAACCTTAGGGTAAAATAAAGCATAAGAAATTATTGTAAATTATCCTTTTATATCATTGGTTTTCCATCCAATAATTACTTAAAAATATTTTTTCATCTCCAGAATATATTTTCAAAACCTTATATCTGCCAGCAGTTTTATTTTCTGTATTACTAAACTCTAAAAAAACTATTTTTGCTATTGCAGTTCTGTGAAAATCTATTAGATCAATTGGAGTTTTAATAGGGAATATACGATTTCCTGTTTTTGAAAAACAATATTCTTTATCAAGTCTTAATTCATTTTTACAATCCATTTGTAATACCCAGTTAAATTTTATTTGAAATCCCATGTATTTATAAACCTTCCTATTTCCTGTCATCATCGGTGCCAAATTGCATTAGCCTGATAGGTTCCTTTTCTTGTCTCAACGTGATAATTGAAGATTAAATAAAATTATATGGATTAGTACTTTTCCAGTACAAATTGTTAATTGACTTCGTTGTAATTATCCATTAATATATAATAAAGCACGACCGGTTGGTTTTTAAGGAGAAGTATGCCAAAAATATCAGTATTGAAAAAAAGTAAGAGAAAAGAACTGATTATTGAAGCTGCTTTCGATTTGTTCGCATCTAAAGGATATAGTGCTACAGGGATACGGGATATTATGCGCGCTGCTAATATTAGCAAAGGTGGCATTTATGTTTACTTTGATTCAAAACTTGATATCTTACTTGCCATTGTTGAGCGAATGGATGCTAAACGTCACACAATTAAAGATGAAATTGATATAACAGATGAGTCAGAGGAAAAGCTCAGTTCTTATCTAAGCTCACGACTTAAAGTATTTCAGACTTTGGAAAGTCAAAAATGGAATAGAATCTTATTTGAGTTCTGGTCATTGCCGAAAGAAAATGAAGAATTAAGTATAATTCTGGAGAAAAGAAAAACGTCTTTTCATTCAGATATAAAAGGAATCATTCAACATGGAATCCGCATGGGGGTATTCCGAAGCGATATTCAAATGGATCTGATCATCTATCAGGTAATGTGCACCATAAATGGAGCCGCTCTTTTATCGAGCTCTTTTGGCAATGTTTTAACAAATGAACATATTAGTGCAGCTGTTGAAATGCACATTCATTTTTTAAGGAAAAACAATAATGTATAATATTATAAAATGTTCTGAGGTTGCAGATAAAGAAATATTTAAGGCATTCAATGCAGGATTTATCGATTATATGATTCAGATAAAAATGGACGAAGAAGAATTTATCGATAGGTTCTTCGGTGCAGAAGGCAATGATAGAGCCTTATCATTTATTGCCTATAATGATGAAAATAAGTCGGTTGGAATAGTCCTTGGTGGACTTAAAACAAATGAGGCAATGAAAACTCTCCGATGCGGCGGCATGTGTGTGGTACCTGAAGAAAGAGGTAAGGGGCTTGCTTATGAACTCATGAAACTTCATAGCGATGAAGCGAAAAGGGTCGGGTGCGAACAGCTTTTCCTGGAAGTGATAAATGGGAATGACAGAGCTATCACTTTTTATAAAAAACTGGGTTACGAAAAAGTATATGATATTTCATACCGTTCATTAGAGCTGGATTCCGAATCTAAAATAAAACTGAATACAGAAAGGAATAAAAAAATTGAACAAATATCTTTTGATGAGTTAAAAGAGTTGCGAACACTGGATACTGGTCATTTGCCCTGGCAGTACTCTTTTGAATATTTTAGTATGTTGCAAACGAAATGTTATGGCTTAAAAGCAAATGATACAATCATTGCAGGCATGGCGACCTCGGGCATTAAGATTTTGTACTTGTGGGTACATCCTGATTTTAGGCACAAAGGAATTGCTACGAAATTTGTGAACAGAATGATAAAGGACGATAAACCGGAAAAAATAACTTTGGCATATACAAATAATTCTGAAATTCACACTTTTGCGAATAAGCTGGGTATGAAAATGGATGAGATTTCCCAGATTGAAATGTACAAATTGCTTTAATACATTTCTGTAATCTCTGAACATGCTTTTGGAAAGGATGATTTTATGAAAAAATTTCTATCTGAATGTTCATATAAAGTTGTTGTAGATGTATTTGCTTATGATAAGTTTGATCTTAAAACAAGCATTGATATTCTCAAAAGGATTTGCAATGAATAGAACAAAAATAATCAGAATAACAATACTACTTTTTTTCATTATAACTATAACAGAAGTTTTTTCTGAAAATAGTCAAATCATCCATATAAATCGGGATGTCCGATTAAAATCCATTTCAGAAAATGTATGGGTGCATATTTCGGATATGGATATGCCAAAATGGGGTAAAGTATCAGCAAATGGTATGGTAGTAATTACTGACAATCAGCTTGTGGTAATCGATACTCCATGGAATGATGCTCAAACCCAATTATTGATTCAGTGGTTTGAGGAAAATTATGATATTGACGAGATAAAAATAATTGTTAGTCATTATCATGATGATAACCTTGGAGGGTTGAACTGGATTCACCAGACCGGTATTGAATCATATTCCATAAGTAAAACACAAGAGATTTGTGAAGAGAAAGGCCTCCCTATTCCGAAGAACACCTTAAGTAATACCTACATATTTGAATTTAATGAGATTCCACTGGAAATCCATTTCCTTGGTGAGGGTCATACAGTGGATAGTGCTAGTGTATACTTACCAAATGAGAAAATTCTGTTTGGAGGTTGTTCTGTAAAAGCACTCAGAAATTCTAGTCTCGGCAATACAGCTGATGCTAATATTAATGAATGGCCAATAACAATAAGGAATATGAAGGATGCTTTTTCAGATGCTCAAATCGTTATACCCGGGCATGGACTGATCGGTTCTTTGAAATTACTTGATCATACTGAAACACTTTTTAATAAAAATCGTTGATAAATTTTGTTTCTAGCTTATCACTATTATTATATTTAACTTCATTGGATATAAGCTCAATCACCGAGAGGCTTTCTGCTGCTCTGCTGATTATTTATTCTCAGGGCGGTCGTAGACGGACATGGTTGATATTTTTTCGAGTTGGTAAGTTTTTATATGAATATATGCGTACCATTATTAGTAGAAGTTCCTATATTATGGATTTAATAGTAAGAATAAGACATTCATTGACTATGGTCCCGTTTTCCATAATCGTACTATTTCCCAAGATGTCTGGTTCGAGAGATGGATTTGAATATTTATCTGGGGTATTTTAAATTTTCTTCATTCAGTAGATTCCATAATTTTACAGCATAGTATACGGGCATATGGTCTTCGATGTTCGGAGCAAAATCGTCATATATCATCTCCAGGTAACCTGTCCAATTAAAAAAACTCTTTTTCATATGTGCTCCTATCTGCTTTATGTTCGCGTCGAGAGATTTCATATCTTCAGGTAAATCCTTCCAGTTTTGAATTATTTCCAGTTCTCTCTTTTCTTCTTCCTGAGATATTTCTTTTTCTCTTTCAAGACCGCTCCAGTCTTCCATCCGGGGACGAATCTCTGATATCTCCCCTTTTCTGTTGAGGTAAACCAGCTGCCCCGAATCCTGGAAATTAAAATCAATAGAAGGAATTTGAGGAGGAACCAGGGGAATAGGATCTCCGGCATGTTCTATCCGGAATGTTGTACGACCGGCAATCAGAGTATTAAATTCTGAATCACCAACCCTGGGAGCCCCAAATATATACAGCCCTCTGGCTTCGGGAATGCGGGCAAAACACAGAGTTGCCAAAGCCCCTCCGAGACTGTGCCCGCAGATCCACATGGGGCTGTCCGGGTGATCTGTCAACAGCTGTTGAAGATGGTGATGAAGGCCAGTAGTATGGGTTGGATTCTTTTTCACATATTTTTCACTTTTCTGTTCCCAGATCTCTTCCAATCCTTTCAGGAATCCCTTATGAACCATTCCACCTTCGGGAAAGGGAACGGGTATTGTATTAAGATCTGTGGCCAATTCGTGAAAAAAAGAGAGACTGCTCGTTTCGGTTCCCCGGAAAGCTACTATGGTAGTTTTATCCGAAGATGCAACCATGCACTCCGTTCCCGGTCCATTAAAAAACCGGAACTTAGTGAAACCGGCTATGTAAAAGGCCATACGAACGAATCCGGGATGGCAGTAAGCCAGAAAGGATGCCTCAGCAAGCCACCATGCGTTGGAAGGAGAATACCTGTTCTCTTCCGGGGAAAAGGGGACATTTTTACTATTTTCAAAATAGATATGATCCATGTCAGGACCGGATGTTTTGTCTTTGAGAGGATCCGGTATAGGCTTAAAAGAAAAGTTTTTCATAATCAGATTATATCCAGACTTAAATCTTTTTGCATTTTGTAGGATCCCTCAAAACCCATATTTCTGGTTAATAATGCCGTATTCATATATTTCTTAACTTTATATCCCTTTTTTTCGTATAGATCTTTCGCTTTTTCATTTGAGTCTATGACTTCTAAGGTGACTCTCGCAAAATCTTCATGCCGAGCAAGATCTACCAGGTAATCGAGCATTATCTTTCCGATTCCCTTTCCCCGTGCTTCCGGGCTGACAGCTAGCATTTCCAGTTTTAAACCATCATTCAATATTGGCTTAAATGCCCCGTATCCTATTTGCATCATAAATCCATTCCAAAAACCCATGCTCTTTCGGGCCTGGCGATTAAAGTTAATATAAGGTGTCCTTGATGTTCCTAAAAGAGCAGCACCTAGTACAATACCATTCTCCTTAAAGTAATAGCCCTTATCAAAGGTGATAGCCTCTTCAATGATTTTTATAGACTCATCACAATTCACATAACGAAAGTAATTTCCTATCTTTCCCCAGAATCCATCCTTGATGATGCCGGCAATAGCTCTCCTGTCCTCGGGATTCATGTCCTTTTTTTCAATAAAATCGATAATCATCTTTTCTCCTATTTAATAAGTAATGTAAGCAAACCGAATATCCCGCCAAAGACCGCAGAGAGGGTGAATAGCAATTGATAAAGCTGTTTAAATGGTGGGAAATAGGAAGGGAGTAGGGC
>JADGDJ010000133.1:0-2425 GCA_016744925.1 Spirochaetaceae bacterium | reverse complement strand
GCTCCAACGGTCATCACGGCTCCCGTATTTCCCGATAGGAGAAAACCGCAGGCTGCCAGCAAAATGTTTAAGAATATGGTGGTAACCCCCCATTTGCCCCATTTTGGACTTTGAGCAATTCTTTTCTCATCTTTTTCTGATACTACATAGGTACTGCCTAATTCTCTGGCCACACGAAAGGCGCTTGCCACTGATCCATCTATAAAAGATTCAGCTTCAGTATAATCACCGCAGAAGTGAATATTTCCCACCGGTTCCTGTAAGTAGGGAAGGGCTTCAAGATAGTATTCCGGGGAGAGCTCCAGTTCTCCAATAGGGTATCGGGTCACTTTACTACCGATAATATAATCGTCAATTCTACTGGCTTCGGGAATGATTTTCTTAAAATCATTTATGGTGAGGTTCATGATCTCTTTATCGGATTTTGCCATAAACTCTTCTATCTCTTTAGTTTCATCAGGATAATGGCTGATAATAAAGTTATAGAGGATCGGATTGTCAGGATTATCATCTTCTGGTGTATCCAGGGTTTGATCAATGATCCCTTGAAACAAAGAACTATCACTAAGCAATGAAAAAAAACGTTTCCAGGGAATCGATTTTTTTAGGTAGAGGGATACCATGGTTATGGGGCCGTATTTTACTATTTCCAATGCTCTCTTTTTACTTTGTGGAAGAGTTGGTAGGAGCTTTAAAGCAGCAGGGGCTGGTGCTGCCATCACAACAGCTTTAGATTTAAGAACATACTCTTTTCCGCTTTGATGATAACTTACACTGACAATGCCGTCTTTCTCTTCCACTTTGTGAACTTTGCTGTTACAAATGACACTTTCATTTAATCTGGATACCATTGCATCTGTAATTTTCTGGAATCCTCCGTCAACAAAAGCTATTTCACCAGCATCTGCTGCACCATCCATAAATCTGGCTCCCACTATATCTGATGTACGCTTCGGTTTTGTAAGGCAGGTACCACGGAGGAATGAATTTAAAGGAGAAAGAATCTCCGGGCCCATACCCTTTTGTAATTCCTCTGTATTTTGGGCTGCCAGTTTTTTCCAGCGGGGATCATCCATGGATAGTTTGCAAACCAGATATTTTCTGTAGTTCTTAAATATCATCTTTACAGCCTGAAAAACAACTTTGGTATTCATATACGTTTTAGCATCGGGGTAAAATCTGTAGTTCAGGTAGAGGGCAATGGGGGCTGTTTTCAAGTTAGGAGTGCGTCTTTTTATATTAAGCTCATTAATGAGATCAGCAAAGGAGCTGTCACCATCTGAGAAAAACTGAGTCCCAATGTTATTGGTAGCCCCTTGTACTTTTTCAGATTCCACCCTGCCGCCGAGACGGTTTTCTTTTTCCAGGATCAGGATACTTTTGTCCCTCAACATGTAGGCAGTGGTCAGCCCGGCTATGCCTCCTCCTACTATAACTGCATCGTAAACAGTTTCTTCTTTTTTTCCAAATAACACGATTTCTCCTTTGTACTATGTAACATGGTTCATGTTTAAATAATAATTAGGTCATGAGACCTAATGCAAATGTAGGTCGTTTGACCTAATGTGTCAAGTTCTCTATAATACTTTAATGATTTCTAAGAAAGACCAAATAATAGAAGCAGCCTGTACCACCCTGATCCGTGAAGGCAGCAATAATTTTTCCATGAGAAAAGTCGCCGATGTGCTTTCCATGAGCCTGGGAAACCTCCAGTATCATTTCAAAACAAAATCGGATCTGATACATGGCATCATGAAACGCTATATTGAAATTTACAGGATCGAATTCGAAAAGTTCTTCAGTGACAGCAACAAGGGGCGGGAGGTTCTTGAGCAATTTATTAAAAAGATTCTTATTGATGAAGTGAATGATATTGACGATCCATTTTTTATCGCTCTCTATGGATTTGCGGATCAGAAAGGAATGGATACCACTTTGAAGTATTTTTACGGGGAATTATTCTCCTTACTCGGTCAGGCTCTTGAGACAATTGCTGATTCCCCATGTTCTCCCGAAGCTATATACCGGGGAACTGCTCTTCTTTTGCCTTATATCGAAGGATATGGATCTGTCGGTTCTTTTGTAAAACTGGATCATGATGAGATTTCCGGATTATTAGCAGATACGGTCTGGAATATATTGAAAGGATAGAATTTATATCTCGCCTTCCTCGAGAAAACTGAAATACCCTTTATGAGAGAACACAACATGATCAAGCAGCTCAATTCCCAATAAAATCCCGGCTTCCTGCAATCTATATGTAATATCCCGATCCTCTTTACTCGGTTCGAGATTACCCGACGGATGATTGTGGGCTACCACTATACTGGCGCTTCTTAATTCTATAGCTGTACTGAAAATTTCTCTGGGGTGAATAATTGCGCGATTCAAAATTCCTTTGGATACTGTTTTCACATCAATGACT
>JADGDJ010000132.1 GCA_016744925.1 Spirochaetaceae bacterium | reverse complement strand
AAGCGGTTCTCGAATACAATCAGACCTTCGATAAATTTATGAAACTTGATCACTTTTTTCAAGACGGGGAAGATTTGATCCGCGATCAGTATTTTACGGCGATCACCATGAATGAAAGGGCTATGAAGATGCTCTCCAATATGGAAGAGAAACTAATCATTCTCAGAAGTCAGTATAGAACAGTGGATAATCTCTACAACGAGATGCAGAAAGAAGAGTCCCTCATCCCCTTTTTTAATGAATTTCAGGAGACTTCATTCTATTTTAAGAACAGTTTTGAGAGCTTTATGAACTATTTCATCGATTCCATCCGGGACGAGGGTGTGGAAATTCAGAAAAGGATGAATCTTATCTTTATTTCGACAGCTTTGCTCATCTCTGTTGCTTCTCTTATATTTACTCTCCTCTTATCGAGAGATCTCGTGGGAAAACTGAATAAAGTGGAGACTTCTTTCAGCCTGATTGCCAGAGGGAATTTTTCGACGACCCTGGACATCCAGTCCCATGATGAATTCGGTGAATTCGCCAGTACTTTTAATGAGCTGATATCTGATCTGAAAGAAAACGTGAACAGCATTTTAAATTTGACGAGAGATATCGGTGGATTCATTTCCGACAAATCCGATGTGGACACACTTTATGAATTGGTGGCTACGGCTGTGCTGCAGGATACGGCGGCCGATTCAGTCATTGTTCTGCGCAATGAAAAAGAGGGCGGATATATAAAGGAAGCGGAAAAAGGAATCTCCTTAAGTGAATCAGAAGAAGAGGTTCTCAAAAACTATCTCTCTACTCAGCTGAGTAGATTAAACAGCCAGATTTACATTAAAGACGCCACCGAGGAATTGTCATTGGATAAGATCAGTTCCATACTGGCTGTCCCCTTAATGGTCGAAGGTAGATCTTTCGGTTATCTCATCTCATTCAAACATACAAAAGGGGAATCCTTTTCCGATCTGGGAATTATCCGATTGGCGGCCTTTGCCGAATACGCATCACTCACCATTGATAATTATTTCAAATATCAGGAACTGATTGAACGGCGAGATGCCCGCTATCAGGCTCTTCAGTCTCAGGTTCAGCCTCATTTTCTCTACAACATTCTCGGAGTGATTCTCGGTCTGAACAGAAGCGGAGAGCGTGAGAAGATTACAAAAACGGTCTCTGCGCTTAAGGATATGCTCCGGTACATACAGTCTCAGAACAACTGGACTTCACTCGAGGAGGAATGTCAGTTTATCGAGCAGTACTGCCTGTTGCAGAAGACCCGATTCGGTGAGCGTCTCTCATACTCCATCTCTATTGATGACAATGCCAGGCATTTTCAAATACCCAGACTTCTCTTACAGCCTCTTGTGGAAAATTCTGTACTTCACGGTATCGAACCTCTTGAATCGGGAGGAGAGTTGATCATCAGCTGTGAGTCGAACAGAATCAGAGGGGAAAAGGGTATTTCTCTTATCTTGAGGGACAATGGCCGGGGATTTGATTCGGACAATATGGACAAAACTATGAATGTGGGACTGATGAATGTCCAGCAGAGGCTGAAAATAGCCTATCCTGAATCGGTGTTTAGTATAAGCAGCAAAGAGGGTGAAGGAACTATTGTGAGGATCCAAATATGAAAATCCTTATTGCCGATGATGAGCATTACGTACGACTCGAACTGGTTTCTCTACTCAATGAGCTGATCCCCAAAGCGGATATTTATGAAGTGGAAAACGGGAGCCGGCTAAAAGAGATTCTCGATCAGATAGAATTCCACCTCGCTTTTATCGATATTAAGATGCCCGGTCCGTCGGGACTCGATGTACTCAGTGAAAAGAGTGATCTTTACAAAAAAACAGTGCTCTTTATTCTCTCGGGATACTCTGATTTTGATTATGCCCGCAAAGCCATTTCCCTCGGTGTCTCCGAGTATCTGTTGAAACCGGTGACCAGGGAACAGCTTATACCGCTGCTGAAAAAGGTCATTCCCTCACTTCAGGTGCTGGAGAGGGGAGAAGAAGATGGTTCAGGTAGTGTCCTGATTCGCAATGCAGAAGAATTAATCTATAAAAATTACAAAGAGCAGATCGGTGTCGCGCAAATCGCTGAGATGCTCGGTGTCTCTCCTAATTATCTCAGTTCACGATTCAAAAAAATTAAAAATATTACTCTCACCAGCTATATTACGGAACTGAGAATGAAAGCCGCTCTGGAAATGCTCATATTGCCGGGAGCCAATGTAAAACATATTTCCGAAAGTCTCGGTTATCAGAGCAGCCGTCATTTTGCCCGTCTGTTCCGTGACCAGTTCGGGAAATCTCCTTCAGAATACATCAATGACTCCAAATCGTAGAATTTGACCCCTTTCTGTAGTTTACCGTCCTAACCGGTAGTGGAATTGCGATGGTAGAATTCAGTTACAAATCAATCAAAAGGAAGAGAACAAATGAAAAAGTTATTAACTGTTTTATTGGCTTTAACGCTTGTAGGCACTATGTTTGCCGGTGGACAGCAGGAAGATAAAGGCGACCAGCCTTTGAAGATCGTTTTACTGGTAAAGAGTCTTGGCAACGGATTTTTTGAAGCCGTTGCCGATGGTGGCGTTGAAGCTGCCGCGGAATTGGGAAATGTGGAATCTATCTATATGGGTCCCAGCTCTGCAACAGCGGAAGGTCAGATCGATATTATTGAAACACTCATAGCTCAAAGAGTTGATGGTATTGCTATTTCAGCCAATGACAGAGATGCACTTATTCCCGTAACTAAAAAAGCTATGGCTGCAGGTATACAGGTAATTTCATTTGATTCCGGAATAGCTGCGGGTGGTAGAACTATAGATCTTATCCCTTCAGTTTCTGAGCTGATCGGACGTCAGCAAGTGCAGCTCATAGCTGAATTGACTGACTACAAAGGCCAGGTAGCTGTTCTTTCTGCAACTTCTCAGGCAACTAATCAGAATGCCTGGATTGAGTGGATGTATGAAGAGATCAAAGATCCTAAATATAAAGATATGGAACTTGTAGAAGTCGTTTACGGTGATGATGCCGCTGATAAAAGTTATAGAGAAGCAGTTGGGCTTATGCAGAAATATCCTAACCTTTCAGGAATCATTTCCCCTACAACAGTTGGAGTTCTTGCCGCTTCAAAAGCAATCGAAGACGAAAATATGAAGGGAAAAGTTCAGATTACCGGTCTTGGACTTCCTTCAGAAATGCAGCACTATGTTGAGAACGGAACTTGCGGTCAGATGGCTTTATGGAATCCCGTAGACCTGGGATACACATCTACAATGATCCTTGAAGCTCTTATCACTGAAAAAGTGGCGGGAAACGAGGGTGATATGATTAAAGTCGGAAGAATGGGTGATGTAAAAGTCGGAACTGACGGTGTCACTGTTATGGGTACGCCATTTGTATTCAATAAAGAGAATATCGCTACATATGCGGCAATGTTCTAAATAAACCTATCTTAATCAGAGGCGGTCCCTCAATGCCTTCAGGGCATTTCCGGGGCTGCCTCGAGTCATTCACAATCTGAAGAAATATTAAAAATCTGTTCATATTTTATATAAGTGGACTATGTCCTGAGAGGAGTCTTTATTTTGTCAGAGAACATATTAGAATTGCAGAGTATTACCAAATACTTTCCGGGAATAAAAGCTCTGGACGGGATCAATCTGAATATCAGAGAAGGCGAAGTTCACGCTTTGATCGGAGAAAACGGCGCGGGAAAATCAACCCTTGTTAAAATACTCACGGGAGTCTACACGCCCACTGCAGGGAAGATCATCTATCAGGGAAAAGAACTGAGTTTTAAAAATGCCATTGAAGCGCAGGATGCTGGAATAACAGCTATTCATCAGGAAGCTTCCATGTTTCCCGAACTATCCGTCGTAGAAAACATCTATATGGGTCATCATCTGAAAAAAAACGGCTCTCTCGATTGGAAGGGAATGAGAGCACGAACCAGGAATCTTCTCCAGAGAATGGAGATCGATCTCCATCCCGATACCCCTGTAAAAAATCTCGGAGTCGCCCAGCGGCATATGGTCGAAATAGCCAAAGCACTCTCTATCGATGCCAAAGTTGTTATTATGGACGAGCCGACTTCCGCCCTGACTCTACGAGAAGTGGAAGAACTTTATAAAATAGTCAGACAACTTAAAAAAGAGAATAAAGCCATCATTTTTATCTCTCATAAATTTGAGGAAATACAGGAGATCTGTGACTGTTTCACAGTACTCCGTGATGGAAAATATATTGGAGAGGGCTCTGTCGCCGATACGGGCATCAATCAGATCGTCAACATGATGGTCGGCAGAAGCCTCGATCAGATGTTCCCCAAAATGGAGGTCAGCATTGGAGAAACTATTCTCGATGTGAGAAACCTCTCCAAAGCGGGATCCTTCAAGGATGTTTCATTCGATCTGAAAAAAGGGGAGATTCTCGGGTTTTTCGGCCTTGTTGGAGCCGGAAGAAGCGAAGTCATGAGAGGTATTTTCGGAATTGATACTCTCGACAATGGCTCCATTTTTCTAAAAGGTAAAGAAGTTAAAATCAAAAATCCCAAAACGGCCATGTTGAAGGGGATCGCATTTGTCCCGGAAGACAGACAGACTCAAGGTGTGATTCTGGAACAGAGCCTCACCAATAACATCACCCTGCCGATTATTGACAAAATCAGCCGGCTCGGAAAAGTAAATGCTAAAGCGGAAAAAGAGAAAACAGCGACATTCGGGCGTATGATGGAAATAAAGGCCGCAGGATGGCATGTCAATGCGGAAACACTCTCCGGTGGAAACCAGCAGAAGGTCGTTCTTGCCAAATGGCTGGCTACAGAACCGGAAATCCTTATCCTCGATGAACCGACAAAGGGGATCGATGTGGGAACCAAAGCGGCGGTCCACGAGTTTATCTCGGAGATGGCCTCTAAAGGTCTCGCGGTTATTATGGTTTCTTCAGAATTACCGGAAATTCTGGGTATGAGTGATCGTGTCATCGTCATGCATGAAGGGAAAAAAACAAGAGAGTTCACCAGAGCCGAAGCCAATTCTGATGTGATCATCAAAGCTGCTACAGGCCACACCGAGGAGGCAAATGGATGAATTCCATTAAAGAACTGCTTAAAAAGAGAGAAATAACATTAATATTGCTGGTGATCGTACTTGCCGTTGCTGTGAATATGAGAGCCCCCGGTTTTGTGGGCGGAGAAAATATCAACAGAATAGTCAATGATACATCTATATTGATTATGGTGGCTATCGGTCAATTTTTTGTCATTCTCACAGGAGGTATTGATCTTTCTGTAGGATCGATCATCGCCTTTTCAGGAATGTCTGCCTCAATGATCAATCAATACAATCCATCCATGCCCGTCTTTTATGTGCTTACGATCGGGATAATTGTCGGTTTGGTCCTAGGGGCAATAAACGGACTCTTAGTTGCTTACGGAAAAGTTCCACCTATAATTGCCACTCTCGGTACTATGAGCATCTACAGAGGATTCACTTTTGTCCTGAGCAAGGGACAGTGGGTGACAGCCCACGAGATGACAGAATCCTATATGAACCTTCCCAAAGGGAATTTCCTGGGGATGTCAAACCTTATATGGTCAGCCCTTCTGATTTCAGCACTGATGATCTATTTCAGCCGATATACGAGAAGCGGTCGGGAGATCTATGCTATAGGCGGGAATAAAACCGCCGCCCGATTTGTCGGGGTCAGTGAAAAAAAGGTCAATATGATTATATTCTCCATCAGCGGTGCCCTTTGTGGTATTGCTGGAGTCATGTGGACATCGCGCTATGCAGCGGCAGTGAATGAAACCGCAGCGGGATTTGAACTTATGACAGTGGCCGCCTGTGTTCTCGGTGGTGTAAACATTGCCGGTGGAGCCGGGGCTATCCCCGGAGTTATTGTGGGTGCCCTATTTCTGGGGATCATCAACAATGCTCTGCCCGTGGTCAACTTTTCCCCCTTTTACCAGATGTTGATTCAAGGTGTAATTGTCCTTTCAGCCATGTTCATCAACACCATGATGGATAAGCGGAAAGAGAGACAATTACTGAACAGGAGATCTTTGTAATGGAAACAAATAAAACACTTGCCAATGAGTCACGGCTTGTTGATGAAAATAAAGGTCTTAAGAATAAAATAATAACTCTCGTCACCCGATGGGAGGGAATGCTGGCCTTAATTTTAATCGGTATGGTGATCGTATTTTCAAACATTACCCCGTATTTTCTCGATTATTTTAACCTGATGAATGCCACATTCACTTTTATGGAAAAAGCTATACTCGCTCTGCCTATGATATTTGTTATTTTGTCGGGAGATATTGATATCTCAGTTGCCGCCATAATAGCGCTCTCATCATTTGCCATGGGTTTTGGCTCTTCCATGGGACTGGGAACAGGGGAGATCATTATTATTGGTGTTATCGTGGGAGGCCTTGCGGGTGCTTTTAACGGATTGTTCATCATTAAATTCGGGATCCCCCCAATCGCTGTAACCCTGGCATCACTTTCACTCTTCCGGGGAATATCACAGGCTATTCTGGAAGACCAGGCTTTTACAAAGTACCCTGAAGGTTTCAGTTATTTCGGGCAGGGATATATTAAAGGAACTTTGATTCCCTTCGAACTGGTCTTCTTTCTTATTCTAGCAGCAGGTTTTGCCTATGTTCTTCATAAAACAAGCTATGGAAGAAAGTTGTATGCCATAGGAAACAGCCCTACGGCTGCCCGATTTTCCGGTGTACAAGTTGATAGAATCCGATTTACGAATTTTGTACTCAATGGTTTGTTTGCCGGTGTTGTCGCCGTTCTTCTCACTTCCAGGATCGGAAGTACCCGGCCCAATATTGCACAGGGCTGGGAGCTGGAAGCTATAACCCTGGTTGTTCTCGGAGGTGTTTCCATAACCGGCGGTAAGGGAAATATCGTAGGAGTTCTATTGTCCATCTTCCTTATCGGATATCTCAAGTTCGGCATGGGTCTCATCAATATGTCTGCCAAGGTTATGATCATTACAACGGGTTTTCTTCTTATTCTTGCTGTACTGCTTCCTGTAATAATGGATTCTGTTAAAAAGGCTAACAAATTGAGATATCAAAGAAGGTCGTAAAATGAATAGTGTTGCTTTTAAGATGAAGCTGAAAAAAGGTTTCGAAGAGGAATATAAAAAACGACACGATGAGATATGGCCTGAGCTCCTTGCATTACTCAGAGGGCAGGGCATTTCGGATTATTCAATATTTCTGGATGAAGAAACAGGTACACTGCTGGGAGTTCAGAAAGCCGAGGGAAATTCGGGAAGTCAGGACCTCGGGCAGAATCCTATTGTACGGAAATGGTGGAGATACATGGCGGATATTATGGAGACAAATGATGATAACTCGCCAGTTACAATTCCCCTGAGAGAAGTTTTCTATTTTGAGAATTAAATTGCTTTGGAGCTTTGCTCCAAAGTATTGCTCCTCAATAATCTTATAAAAGTACAAATAATTACTAAAAAATCCAATACGCCTGACGATTCAATAAACGAAAATTGATTTTCATCGTAATTCTCTTCAAAAGGAGCAAAGCATTAAATGAAAATAAAAACAAAACTATTATTTTTAATTTTGGCATTAATCACAGCTGTTTTAATTTCCATTATGTTTTTTGTCGGTCTGCAGAGTAATATTAGTAATCTTGAAGAAGAACAGAATTACTTAAAAAGTCTCGATGGGGCCCTTCAAAATGAATTATATGAATTATCCTCTTTTTTTCATATAGGGATGAGATTTAAAGATCACCTTATAGAATACAGAGAAGCTCTAGAATCTAAACAGGAAGCTATGAGCAATCTTGAAAAAATCAAATATCTCAGGTCCCTAAGCAACAGAATAAGTGATTCTTTAGATGTTATTGAAAACCTGGCCCTGCTCCAGGAAAACAATCTTGTTGAATTCAATGATGCTGCTGAGTAGTTTATGGACAGTGGAGATAAATCTCTCAGTATAATGAGTGACTTTTCCTTTGATGATGTAAACTCCAGTCTGGCAAAGAATAGCGAATATCTTCCAGATTTTATATCTTCTGCTCAGAATGTTCAAAAAATATTGAGCAGCATGATTGAGAATCTTGAAGCGGCTGTAAATGTATTGAGTGTTCAATACGATATTATTTCAGATGAAATTGTAAAACAGACAAGAGTCAGTTATCTGGTTACTTCCGGTCTGATTATTTTATCCTTGCTGGCGGCAGTGTTCCTCGCCTTAAAAATTTCAAGGAAAATAGTAATCTCCATTAAAAGCATAGAAGGCAATATTTCTCTAATGGCCAGAGGAGACCTTACGAAGAATTTTAATATACTTTCAAAAGATGAAATCGGTTTTCTGAGTCAATTCATGAATACTTTCCAGACAGAACTGCGCAATACAATAAAAATTATGAAAGAACTGTCTGGGAAGAGTTCTGAAATGAAAGGGGATCTCATTGCCACCTCAACAGAAACATCAGCTTCAGCAGAACAGATTGCAGCTACTCTTGAATCCATTAATAAACAAATGAAAGATCTGGATGAAAATATCAGCTTTTCATCAAATGATGTTATAGAAATTTCTACCCTGGTAAAGGATCTCAACAATCATATATATGAAAAGTTATCCATGGTTGAAGAGTCAACAGCTTCAGTAACTGAGATGATCGCGTCTATACAGAGCGTATCGCAAAGGACGGAGAAAAATGCTTTTACCATTAATGAATTGATAAATACCATTGAAGATGGGGGCAGAAATGTCAATGAAACAAAAAATATCATTGAGGAGATTAATTCTTCTGTCAATGAAATATACAATATGGTTGATATTATTCAGAAAATCTCCTCCCAGACAAATCTCCTGGCTATGAATGCATCTATTGATGCAAAAATGAAAAATGTAATAGGAATCTCTGCAAATATTGTCAATGCTGTTTCAGAGATCAACATAGGCTTTAATGAAGTTCGTGGTGCCGTCTCCGGTTTGAAGGAAATATCCGATAGAGTCGGAATGGTCAGCGATAAAATAGACCGTGAAGTCAATAGATTTATTACAATAGAAGATTCAACATTGGAAGTAGAAGAACTTTTTTGAAAAACAATCAATACCTTTTAAGACCTGGAACTTCTCTTCCTGTATTCTCCCGGGGTTTCACTTCTAATTTTTTTAAATTGCCGTGAGAAATAGTTACTGTCATTAAACCCCAAATCGTAGGCAATCATGGTTATGGACATTGAGCTGTCTATCAATAAAGAGCAGGCCTTTTCTACTCTTTTCCTCAAGTGATAATTGAGAGGAGACAGTCCGGTTATTTTTTTAAAAGCCCGTAGTAAACTGCTTTCCGACATATGGGAAACTTCCAGCAATTCTTTAATGCTAACGGACCTATCCAGGTTGTGTTCCATAAAGCTGATTGTCTCCCCCAGATTGTAGAGGTTTGAATCTCCCGAATGAGAAATTTCCGAATAAAAACGTGAAATGCTTGTAATGAGCTGCATAAATAGAGATGCCGACATGTATCGGTAGCTCTCTCTTTTTCCGCTGAGTTCTTTTTCTATTCTGTCGATTAATTCCTTGATATAGTCAATCTGAAAAGAGTCGAGTTTTAGACGGCTTGAGAATCGTGAATCCTCCCTCATAAGCGGCTCTATGGTGAAGAGAGTGTGAAACCCCGGAGAGCGATTGATATCAAAATAAGGCAGATTCATAGTATTCAGGTCAAAGAGAATATTGATGAGTTTGAGATCTTTCAGATCTCTGTATCCATGTGCCAGATCTCCGTTTATGACAAAAAGATCTCCTCTTTCCACTTGAAAATTGTGTTTTTGTGTAAAATGAGTACCGTGACCGTTGAGTACTAATACAAGTTCTGAGAAATCATGTGTATGAATGGGGTATTCCGGCTGTGGCTCTCTATATAGTATCTTCAAAGGTATCTCATCGATATTAAAAAAGTCTTTACCCATCAAATGATGTTTTTCATACATGAAGGAATTGTGCTATTAATTGACGGAATATTCAAGGTGTTGTTATTTTTTTAGACTTAATCTCTTCTTATAGAGGAGAATACTTATGAGTAATATCTATGAATATGCTAAAGAACAATATGGAGAAATCGGAGTCGATGTCTCTGGAGCTATAGAAAAACTGAAAGAAATCTCACTGTCGGTCCACTGCTGGCAGGGAGATGATGTAGGAGGATTTGAAACTCCCGATTCAACTCTTTCGGGCGGGGGAATTCAGGTTACGGGCAATTATCCCGGTAAGGCGGGAAATCCCGATGAACTGAAAAAAGATCTCGAAAAAATGTACAGCCTCCTTCCGGGGAAACACAGACTGAACCTTCACGCCATCTACGGTGACTTTCAGGGCAAAAAAGTAGACCGTAATGAAGTAGAACCGAAACATTTTCAGACCTGGGCGGACTGGGGAAAATCCAAGGGAATCAAACTGGATTTCAATGCCTCCTGTTTTTCTCACCCTATGGCGGACAGCGGTTTCACATTGAGCAGTAAAGATAAAAATGTAAGGGATTTCTGGATCGATCATGTCAAAAGGGCCCGGGAGATTACGGCTTTTTTCGGTAGAGAGCAGGGTTCCCCATCTGTTCATAATCTCTGGATACCCGACGGTGCCAAGGACAATGTTGTCTGTCGAATGGATCACAGAACAATTCTCAGAAATTCATTGGACGATGTTTTTTCACTGGAACTGAGTGATAAAGAGATTCGAGATGCCGTTGAGTGCAAGCTTTTCGGAATAGGAAGCGAAAGCTTTGTTGTGGGTTCTCATGAATTTTATATGGGTTATGCTCTGACCAGAAATAAACTTCTCTGCATGGATCTGGGGCACTTTCATCC
Organism: Spirochaetaceae bacterium; assembly: GCA_016744925.1. Classification (GTDB taxonomy): domain Bacteria; phylum Spirochaetota; class Spirochaetia; order DSM-2461; family DSM-2461; genus Spirochaeta_F. The sequence goes on along the minus strand of JADGDJ010000132.1, from coordinate 2,100 downwards.
CACCGAATCAATTGCCGACAAAGTCTCCTCTGTCTACCAGTATCTCGATGAAATCCTGCTCCATGTTTCAAGGCCTGTGCGCTGGGATTCCGATCATGTGGTCACACTTAATGATGATATTTACTCCCTTATGCAGGAACTTGTCCGTTCTGGAAAGATCAACAACACCTACATAGGTCTCGACTTTTTTGATGGAACACTTAACCGAATCGGCGCATGGGCTGTCGGGGCAAGAGCTTCTCTGAAAGGGATTCTCTACGCTCTTCTCGAACCTTATAATCAGCTGAAAGCCTATGAGGAAGAGGGGAATAATTTTGCCAGACTGGCACTGCTGGAAGAGTCTAAAACAAAACCTTTCGGAATTGTCTGGGATCAATACTGCCGGGATATGGGAACATTGACAGACCGGGAAATGATCTCTGATGTCCTCGATTATGAAAAATCAGTTTTATCGGTGAGAAAATAATATGAGTATGAAAGAGCTGATTGAAGTCTCAAATAGATATGGTAGGGACTGTGAATATGTTCTGGCCGGAGGGGGGAACACCTCGTGGAAGACCGATGAATTTATGTATGTGAAGGGATCGGGAACCGAGCTGGCAACTATTGATGAAGAGGGATTTGTCAAAGTAGATCTGAAAAAACTCGATAAAATATGGACAGCAGAATACTCAGAAGATGAGGACTTACGAGAAGAAGAAGTTCTCTCGGATCTCATGGCTTCCCGTTTCCCATCAAAGAAGGAAAAGAGACCCAGTGTTGAAACCCTGCTTCACGCTCTTCTTCCCTATAAATTTGTCGTGCACACCCATCCTGCACTCGTTAATGGAATTACATGCAGTGAAAAAGGAGAGCAGTCCGTTCTTGAACTTTTTGGCGATAGTTGTATCTGGATTCCCGTGACAAACCCCGGTTATATCCTGGCTAAGGAAGTGAAAGATGCCATTGAAAAGCACATGAGGGGCGGAAAGAATTTCCCACTGTTGATATTCCTGCAGAATCATGGTGTTTTTGTCTCTGGAAATTCTATAAAGGATATTGATGAACTCTACGATTCCCTATTCTCGAAAATTAAGAGCAAGGTGAATCGATTTCCCCAATCTGAGAATCAGTCCGTAGCAAAAGAGAAAACTTCCTCAGTTATAGAATCTATAGGGAAGGTTTTTGGTTCCGGTCAGATCGTCCTCCCCTTTTCCAATAGTGATATTGAGGCATTTTCCTTATCATATGAGTCATTTTCTCCCCTGGTACTTTCCTTTACTCCCGATCATATCGTGTATTACGGTTTCAAGCCTGTTTATGCGGAAAATATTGATTCTATCGAGCAGGCATTGTTTGATTATAGGGAGGAAAACGGTGTGGAACCGCGTCTGGCTGTCGTCTCGGGAGCAGGAGCCTATGCATTCGGTTCAGTGCAATCGAAAGTAGACAAGGCTAAAGCCTTATTTCTCGATGATGTGAAGATCGCCGTCTATGTGGAGAGCTTCGGGGGATATCAGTTTATGCCTGAGGACAAGATTGATTTTATCAGGAACTGGGAAGTTGAAAAATACAGAGCTTCTGTGGGCGAGTAGGAGATAATTATGAATAATGATATGAAAAAATATGCTGATTACATCAACAATATCAGTGGAAATGTGCTGCTGGGATGTGACGGTTTCGTCGATGAAACCTATCAGATTGTCAAGGTCAGAAAGAGTCTGACTGAGTTCACTGCCATGGAGAAGTTAAAGGATTTCGGCGAGCTACTCGTGGCGCGGGCTGATGGTGGTGTGGGCTTTGAAATAGTGCCTACCCGTCGTTGCGAAGGGGGATTCGGTATAAACACTGGCCGAATTGTGGGCCTTTTGGGTATGAAGCCCACTCTTCCCGGCCTTTACGGTAAGAATGAACTCGATCCCGCTTTTGTTGAGTTTAATGATTACTGTAATCTCCTGTCCTTCGGCGATCCCGCGGTGACGATTGTTTATGAATTCAGTGATGGAAAAGTGTTGATGAGCAACCTCGAGGCTGTCTCCAGCCTGACCTGGTCTGATTTCGAAAATTTTTTCGGAGAGGATCAGCTAAAGAAAATGTTTTCTGATGTGGATATTCTGGGAT
>JADGDJ010000369.1 GCA_016744925.1 Spirochaetaceae bacterium | reverse complement strand
TTCTTCAGTGCATTTATACAAAAAATGAGTATTGTCTTTTAAAGTGAGAAAACCGTGCCCAAACCCGGGAGGAACGTAAAGCATGGTGTTGTTCTCTTCAGTCAATTCCATACCGAAAAACTGCCCATAAGTCGGTGATCCCTTCATCAGATCTACCGCTACATCCCAGACAGCCCCTCTTATAACGCGCACAAGTTTACCCTGAGCGTGGAGAGTCGACTGAAAATGAATCCCTCTCAATACCCCTTTTGAGGAAAAGCTGTGATTATCCTGACAGAATTCTTCATTTATCCCTGCAGCCACAAAATCACTTTTTTTATAGGTTTCCATAAAAAAACCTCTGGCATCGCCAAATTTACGAGGCTGTATCACTTTTACACCGGAAAGAGGTGTTTCTTTAAACTCAAAAGGCATAAATCAGACTTCCCTCTTGAGAATATTCAGTAAATATTCTCCATAGGTTGATTTCTTCAGTACATCAGCCAGCTTAGCAAATTGATCTCTGTCAATAAACCCCTCACTGTAGGCGATCTCCTCGATACAGGCGATTTTCAAACCCTGCCGAGCTTCTAGTACCTGCACATACTGTGATGCTTCCAATAAGGATTCATGTGTTCCCGTATCGAGCCATGCAAATCCACGGCCCATGAGTTCCACTTTAAGTTTTCCTCGTTTCAGATACTCTTTATTGACATCGGTTATTTCCAATTCCCCTCTGGCAGAGGGTTTCATGTTACAGGCTATATCAATAACTTCATTATCGTAAAAATAGAGCCCTACAACGGCATAGTTGGACTTGGGATTTTCAGGTTTTTCCTCAAGAGAAAGGGCATTACCCTCATCATCAAATTCAACAACACCGTAGGCTTTCGGATGTTTGACATAATAACCGAAGACCGTGGCGCCCTCTTTCTGTTTAGCCGCATTGCGTACCATCTTGCCAAAATCGTGACCGTAGAACAGATTATCACCGAGAACAAGTGCCACATTATCATCACCGACAAAGTCTTTACCAATGATAAAAGCTTCAGCCAAGCCATTGGGATTTTCCTGAACAGCATAGCTGAGAGTCATGCCCAACTGGGATCCGTCTCCGAGAAGCTCTTTGAAACGGGGGGTGTCTTGTGGTGTGGATATTATGAGAATTTCTTTTATTCCCGCCAGCATGAGAGTCGACAAAGGGTAATAAATCATCGGTTTGTCGTAAATAGGCAAGAGCTGTTTGCAGATTGATTTTGTCGCCGGATAGAGTCGTGTTCCCGATCCTCCGGCCAGTATAATTCCCTTCATGTATTCTCCTTTTAATCTCTCTGATACAAATCGCGTGTATAGACTTTATCTTCCACATCGCGAAGTTCGTCGTTCATTCGATTGGTGACTATGACATCGGATATTTTTTTGAAATCATCAAAATCTTTAATGACTCTCGAATGGAAAAAATTATCCTCATTCATAGCCGGTTCATAGATGACCACTTCGATCCCTTTCGCTTTCACTCTTTTCATGATTCCCTGAATGGAAGAAGCTCTGAAGTTATCCGAATCGGTTTTCATCGTCAGTCTGTAAATACCGACAATCCTGGGCTTTCGCTGAATAATCATATTGGAGATGTGGTCTTTTCGGGTTCTGTTGGCATCGACGATAGCACTGATGATATTGTTGGGTACATCATTGTAATTGGCTCTGAGCTGCTTTGTATCTTTAGGCAGACAGTAACCACCATATCCGAATGAAGGATTGTTGTAATGACTTCCAATTCGGGGATCGAGTCCGACTCCTTCAATAATCTCTTTTGTATTGAGCCCTTTAACTTCGGCATAAGTGTCAAGCTCATTGATGTAAGCTACCCTTAAAGCCAGATAGGTATTTGAAAAAAGTTTAATGGCTTCAGCTTCGGTTGAGTCTGTAAACAGAACATCAACATTTTCCTTTATAGCCCCTTCTTCGAGTAAGCCGGCAAACTTTTTCGCTTTTTCAGTCTTTCCACCCACTACAATCCTCGATGGGTGAAGATTATCGTAGAGAGCACTACCCTCTCTTAAAAATTCAGGGGAAAAGTAAATATTATCAATGTTATATTTTTCTCTGATTTTAGCGGTATAACCTACGGGGACAGTTGATTTAATGACCATAGTCGCTTGGGGATTGAGATTTAACACATCCTCAATAACAGCTTCAACGGAAGAGGTATCAAAATAGTTCTCTTCAGGATCGTAATTGGTAGGGGTGGCGATAATAACATAATCGCTGTCCTTATAGGCTGCGGCTTTATCTGTTGTTGCTTTTAGATTCAGTTCTTTTTCTGCGAGGTATTCTTCAATCTCTTTGTCAGCAATAGGTGATTTTCCTGAATTGATGAGTGCGACCTTTTCCTCGATGATATCCAGTGCATACACTTCATGCTTCTGTGAGAGAAGCACCGCGTTGGATAAACCGACATAACCGGTTCCGGCAATTGTTATTTTCATTATTTTGACTCCTCCAGGACATTGTTCTGTTCATATTCTACGAACCACTGGACAAATTTATCAATACCCGCTCTGAGTGTCGTTGTGGGTTTATACCCCACAGCGTGTTCCAATGAGGATGTGTCTGCCCAGGTTTTATAGACATCACCGGGCTGCATGGGTTTAAAATTTATGTCCGCTTTTATTTCGAGAGACTTTTCAAGAGTACTGATAAAATCCATAAGTTTTACTGGATTTCCGTTTCCTATATTAAAAATACGATAAGGAGCTTTACCCGTTGAAGGGTCGGGATTTAAACCCGACCAATCGGGGTTGGACTTAGCCGGAGAATCTATGACAGCCAAAACACCCTTGGCAATATCTTCCACATATGTGAAATCTCTTTCCATTTTACCATTGTTGAACACATTGATACTCTCTCCTTTAG
>JADGDJ010000407.1 GCA_016744925.1 Spirochaetaceae bacterium | reverse complement strand
CGCGGTCGTGGTGGAGCCGGTTTTACGACCGGTAAAAAGTGGGAGTTTACGGCACTTGAAGAAAAAGGGCAGAAATATGTTCTCTGCAATGCCGATGAGGGAGACCCCGGTGCTTTTATGGACCGTTCAGTTCTCGAAGGTGATCCCCACTGTCTTATCGAGGGGATGGCCATTGCCGCATACGCTGTGGGAGCCGATCAGGGATATGTCTATGTCCGTGCCGAATACCCTCTGGCGGTAAAACGCCTGAATCACGCCATTAAACAGGCTCGAGAGGCAGGTCTTCTGGGAGAGGGCATTCTCGGAACAAAATTCTCCTTCGATCTCGATATACGCATGGGTTCGGGAGCTTTTGTCTGTGGTGAGGAGACGGCTCTTATCAATTCCATTGAGGGCAAAAGAGGGGAGCCCAGACCGCGACCACCTTTCCCGGCCCAAAAGGGGCTCTGGGGCAAACCGACTCTTCTAAACAATGTGGAAACTTATGCCAATATCGCTCCTATAATTCAGAGAGGAGCATCATGGTATAGGACATATGGTTCTGAAAGGAGCAAGGGAACCAAGGTTTTTGCTCTTGCCGGTTCTATCAACAATTCGGGACTGGTCGAAGTCCCTATCGGAACCCCCCTCGGTGAAGTCATTTACGACATCGGCGATGGGATCAAAGATGGCAAAAACTACAAAGCAGCCCAGATTGGAGGTCCTTCCGGTGGATGCATTCCCCGCCAATATCTCAATGTTCCTCTCGATTATGACTCACTGAAAGAATTGGGTGCCATCATCGGTTCCGGTGGTCTCATCGTTATGGATGAAGACACCTGTATGGTTGATATGGCGCGATTTTTCCTCGAATTTGTACAGGAGGAGTCCTGTGGGAAATGTGTTCCCTGTCGTGTGGGAACCAAGCGCATGCTGGAAATCCTCGACCGGATCTGTGAAGGAAAAGGGGAAGAGGGAGACATCGACAAACTGATTGAATTAGGACATCAGATTCAGGATACAGCCCTTTGTGGTCTGGGACAGACAGCTCCCAATCCCGTACTGTCAACAATACGACATTTTCGGGAAGAATATGTCGAGCATATTCGCGATAAACACTGCCGGGCAGGTGTATGCCCCGATCTGGTCAGGGCTCCCTGTCAGAGCGGTTGTCCTGCTGGAGTCGACATTCCCGGGTTTATATCACTTACGGGAGAGAAACGCTATGCTGAAGCTTTGAAGCTGCACAGAGAGAGAAATCCCTTTGCTGCCGTTTGCGCCCGTGTCTGTTTTCATACTTGTGAAGACAAGTGCCGTCGGGCAACAATCGACCAGGCTGTTTCTGTTCGTGGTGTGAAGCGTTTTATGGTCGATCAGGAGATAACAGTCCAGCTTCCTGAAGTTCGTGAGAATGAGGCTTATGCCAAACGGAAAATTGCCATTATCGGTGCCGGTCCTTCGGGATTATCCTGTGCCTATTTTCTGGCAAGACTGGGATACAAACCTAAAATCTACGAAGCCGAAGACCGGGCGGGAGGACTTCTGGTCCAGGCTATTCCCGCCTACCGTTTGCCCCGTGAAACCCTTTTTAGAGAGATCCGAATGATAGAAGGACTCGGCGTGGATATTGAGACAGGTAAAAAGTTGGGTCGTGACTTCACCATAGAAGATCTGAAAAATGATGGTTATGAGGCTATTTATCTGGCAACAGGAGCAACGGGATCAGTGGATCTCGGCTTGCCCGGAGAAGAGGGACCTGGTGTTATTCAATCTCTACCCTTCCTGCAGCAGTACAATATAAAGGGATCTGTTCCTATCGGTAATAAAGTCGTTGTGGTCGGCGGTGGAAATGCAGCAGTCGATGCGGCGAGAACCGCTTTGCGACTCGGTGCTGCAGAAGTCACCTTAATTTACAGAAGATCCCGTGATGAAATGCCCGCATACGATGAAGAGATCGAAGCGGCACTCCACGAGGGAATAATTCTTAAAGACCTCACTCAGCCCATGGAGATAGAGCGGGATCAGGAAAATATACTGACGGGAATCCTCTGTTCCACTGTCGCCCTCGGTGATTTTGATAAAAGCGGTCGCCGTCGACCTCATATCAAAGGGGGAAAACAGTTTGTCATTGAAACCGATCAGATCATTATAGCGGCCGGTCAGAGGCTGGACCAGAAGATGATAGATGAACACAAATTCGAAACGGGAATGAACAATTTTGTTTTTACCGATCCTGTAAACTGTCGAACCAATATCGATCGTGTCTTCGCCGGTGGAGATGTGACTACAGGACCGTCCTCAGTCGTTGCGGCTATCGCAGCTGGTGAAAAAGGAGCTGTATCGATGCATCAATTTTTCACAGGTAAAGACTATATTTTCTGGCGTGATGAAAAAGTGATCGACACTCATTTTGATCCTGATTCCGAGCCCGCCCCCTATGACAGAGAAAAAATTCATATGATTGATGTGGAGAGGAGAAAGAATAATTTTGATGAAGTGGAGCAGCCCTGGCACGAGGCCGTAGCCCTGAGGCAGTCCAAGAGATGTCTCCGATGTGATTATGGTAAAAGCTGCAAACAGCAGGAGGTGGCAAAATGATTGATATTACGATAAATGGATCCCAATGCGCGGTTGATCCCTCTTTGACAATATTGGAAGCGGCTAAAGTCCAGGGAGTGCACATTCCGACAATGTGTCACCTTGAAGGGACACATCCTCAGGGAGCCTGCCGTGTCTGTCTCGTCGAAGTGGAAGGTGCTCCAACTCTGACCGCATCCTGTTCGGCTCCTGTCAGACAGGGGATGATTATACATACAGAGAGCAAACGGGTTAGAAATGCCCGGAAAACGGTTGTTGACCTCATGCTCAGTGAACATGTGGGCGACTGCCGCTATTGCGATCGGGGGGATGACTGCGAACTGCAGGATCTGGC
>JADGDJ010000131.1:787-13158 GCA_016744925.1 Spirochaetaceae bacterium | reverse complement strand
GTGTAGACTTTCCAGCCCCGTTTTCCCCACAAAGGACATGAACGGTCCCTTTTTTTACTGAAAAATCAATGTTATCAAGAGCTTTAACCCCAGGGAAAGATTTTTCTATATTTTCAACTCTGAGTTTGATCTCTTCCATTATTAATCCTACTATGATTTTAATAAAAAATGAGCTCCAATATCATACGATATGAGAGCTCATTTGAAGTCTTAACTTACAAAGCACCAGCTTTTTTGTGCATCTCAATAAACTCATCGACATTGTCTATGTTAACAAGAGGACAATCGATGTCAATATCAATCTGTGTTTCTTCTCCTGTCAGCAGTTTCTCACTTACTGAAAGAAGATTTTCTGCTAATGCATAAGCACTCTGAAGAGTTGTTGAAGTCATCAATCCACTTTTAATAAGAAGTGTTGCTTCTGCAGTTCCATCAACTCCATAAGAGAGAATATTACTGAACTTGCTATTGTCTTTTACGATTTCAAGAGCACCTGCGGCCATGTTATCATTCATTGCAATAATGGCATCAATTCTGTCATTAGCCTGAACCCAGTCTTCCATAAGATTCATAGCTTCATCTTTATTCCAGTTTGCAATCTGCTCACCGACAATTGTAACATCAGATCTTTTATTAAAAAATTCTTTTTCCCAGCTAACTCGTCTCTCATCTGCATGGAAGTTCCCTGGAGGTCCTTTTAAAACAACGACATTAGCACCTTGAGGAATCTGACTTAGAGCAATTCTTGCACCAATAGCAGCCTGCTCATAAGGATCAGCATCGACAGAAGAAGCACCGGCTATTCCTGAAATCCTTGCATTGGTTGTGATACAAATAATTCCTGCAGCAACAACTTTTTCTGCATATGGTCTCTGTGATTCACCATTATTCGGTTGAATAATAATAGCATCGAACTTATTTACAATCGCATTTTCAATAAGTGAGTTAATTTTATCATCAGAAGCCTGACCATCATACACCTTAAGATCAATATTATCATATTTATCGGCTTCTTCAATTACGGCATTTGCAAGCCATGCAGCAAAAGAGTCCGCCTGGGCACGTGCAATATATGCAACTTTGTAGACACCATCGTCAGCTTCCTGCTGACCATTGGAAAAAACCTGAAAACTTGCCATGCAAATCATCAATACTATCAATAAACCTTTCTTTAACATAAAATCTCCTTTTATATATTAAATGGCTTAAGCCATTTTAAACCGAAACTATTAATTATCATTTCCCATATTTATCATGATCTTTATTTCTTCCGGGGGAAGAGTGGACGCATATTCAAATGCTCTAACTGATTCAGTGAACTCAAATCGATTAGTCACAAGAGGTAGTACTTCAAGTTTACCTGAGGCTATCAAGTTGATAGCCCGGGGATATGTGTTTACATACCTGAAGATTGTTTTGACAGTAATTTCTTTAACCTGCAGAGAAACTATATCCAGAGGAACCGGATCATTCGGCATACCGATAAGAACCATATTTCCTCCCGGTTTTAAAGAATCAGCAATGTTCAGAAAAGCATTCTTATTGCCGCTTGCTTCAAATAATAGATCTACACCTTCTGTAGAAAATTCTGAAATAACATCCGCCAATACTTCAGTAGTTAAATCAATTGTCTGTATTTTATCTGCATAATGTTTATTTACAAAGTCCAGTTTCTCTTTTTTAACATCTGCCAGAAACACTTTTGAACAGCCTGATGCTTCCGCCGCCAGAGCTGTAACAATCCCGATTGTTCCGGCACCAATAATCAGTGCTGAATCTCCAGGATTCATGCCGGCTTTTTTAACAGAATAAACACCGATTGATACAGGTTCGACCAATGCCCCTTCATCGAAAGACATGTTATCTGGCATTTTAAAAGTCAAACTGGCAGGGTGGATAAAATTCTCTCTCATGCAACCATGTATGGGAGGTGTTGCCCAGAATTGTACGGCAGGATCAAGATTATACATTCCATTTAGTGACTCGGTACTTTTAAAATCGGGGATACCCGGTTCCATACAAACTCTGTCACCGACTTTTAATGTTTGTACACTACTACCGACTTCCACGATCACACCACTGGCTTCATGTCCCAGAACCATAGGTTCATCTACAATAAAATCGCCAATTCGCCCCTCAAGAAAATAGTGAACATCACTTCCGCAAATACCGATTGATACAGGTTTTATCCTGACATCATCGGGAGAAAGTGTTTCTGAAACTTCAATATCTCTAAGATTAATTATACCTTTATTTTCAAGTACTGCTGCTTTCACTTAAGACTCCTTTGGATTAACTCTACCTGATTGATAGGAACCCTTTGCAACGTTTAAGCAATTATTGCCCAACTTTTTGCGCATGTCAATAATTATTTTTGCGCAAATAATAGGTATTTTTTTATTGATTGGTCTTGCAGTTTTTTTTATCTTATGAAAAAATAAAAAATATGAAAAATAAAAATATTACAATGAAATACATAGCTGAAAAAGCTGGAGTCTCAATAACAACAGTATCTCATGTAATAAATAAAACGAGACATGTCAACAAAGATACCAGAGAAGCGGTTTTAAAGATCATAGACGATTCTCAATACCAGGGAATAAAATTTAAAAAAAAGAAAGCAAACAAAGTCGAGTTTATCGGAGTTATCATTGCTGATATCCGGGAAGATTATTATATATCCATAACCAAATCGATAGAAACTGTCGCCTCAAATATGGGCGTTTCTATTATATTCTGTGACTCTGAAGATGATCCTGAAAAAGAGATGAAAAACATCCAAATGATGCAGGATCGCAATGTAAGTGGTCTTATACTAGCCCCTATTGCCTCCAATGACATGCCTGAGGAGTTAAAAAGTGGAGAGATTCCCACTGTATTAATAGACCGGCAGTACGAAAATCACAATTTACTTTTTATAGGAATCAATAACTTCAACAGTAGTTTTTTAGGTGCACAGCACCTCTATGAAAAAGGATGCAAGAAGATCGCATTTATTGGATATTCTGAATCTGTCTACACTGTAAAACAAAGAATAATGGGATATAAAGCCTACCTTCTCGAGCTCAATGAACAAATGACCCCCATGGTACTCTCCTTAAGCTACCATGAAGAAGATTCTTATCCTATAATTAAAGAATTCATTGAGAAAAAGCAAATCGATGGGGTTATTTGCGCAACTTCTGCAATATGTTATGAATTGATTAATGTAATAAATGATCTTAATCCAAAACTACAGAATAAAATTAAAATAATTAGTTATGATGATAATCGTTGGTTTGATTATTTAAAGTATCCTGTATCTGTCATATCACAACCCACTGCTGATATCGGTTGTGCTGCCCTTGAAAATCTATTGTCTATCATCGAACAACCTAATACAAACTATGAAGTAAAAAGAGAACTAACTTTTGATGTGAGTATTATCGACCGTTTAAAATGATCAGTATTGCATTTGATAGACATTCACCATATCGAACAACGATTTATCTATCTATAAACGGTTTATTTTAAATCCTGTCTAAAATTTTAGTATGTTTCCACTCAGGAGCTACACTAAATTCCCAGAGTTTAATCTGTACAGCATTATTTACACAGCTTATGAGTTAGAATTGATTTTTGAGATTATTTGTTTATTGAATATAGAAAAAATTAAATGTTCAAAAATAAATAAATAAAATTTGACTCAAACTGTCACGTTTCTTACACTTAAATGCAAGTTCTAAAAAAGGAAGGATCTTGGTTTGATGAGTAAGAAGCTTTATGTAGGAAATATCAACTACAGAACAAGTGCAGATGCACTGGAGTCAATTTTTTCCGAGTTCGGTACAGTTGAATCAGTCAGCATGGTTAATGACAAGTACACCGGAAAATTCCGAGGATTCTCATTTGTAAAAATGGGAAGTGAAATCGAAGCCAGAACAGCTATGGAAAGTATCAACAGCCATGAGGTGGACGGACGGCAGTTGAAGGTCAGTCTCGCAATAGAGAAGAACCCCAAACGGGATTTCAATTCATCATCACTATAATTTTTTTTACAATAATTGTTGAAAGAAAAAGTGCATTTGTGTTATAGTCATCTCGAATAAACGGGATGTAGCGCAGGGGTAGCGTACTTGTCTGGGGGACAAGGGGTCGATGGTTCAAATCCATTCATCCCGATACTGGTATTTCTTTACGGTGTAAAGAGATACCATTTTTTTTTGCCCTCTTGAAGAATCCATTGGAAACCTTACTGTAAACACTTGTGTAACAGTTAAGAATGAAAAAGTGCGATTTAGAGAGCCTTATACCCTCTTCCCGAAGACATTATCGTCTGGAAAAACCATATTTTATTACACGACCTACGACCACTTAAACCACAGAAGACAGTTCAGTACAGGGTGTATTAAAAAATCTGATGCTAAAAGATATTGTTTAAAAATCTTTCAGTCAGGATCGATGATCATTGAGAAGGATAAAAAGTTCTCTGAGTACACAAAGAACTGGTTTATTTACGATAAATGCTCTTACATACAATCCAAATTAATAAGGAGGTATTCCTACTCCCGATCTAATGCCGATAAAAATCGAACCTTTCTGATCAATAAAATCCTCCCCTACTTCGGGAAATACTATATAAAAGATATAACAACTGCTCATATTGAAGACTGGTTGATCTCCATTAAGAAAACCGGTGTATCCAATGTATCTGCAAATCACTACCTATCTACCTTGAGAATAATATTTAATGAAGCATACAGAAAAGATGATTTACTTCTAAATCCGATAAAAGCGGTGCAGCCTTTATCTGCTGACTCCCGAAAAAAAGAGATTTTGACAACTCCAGAAGTAACGTTGCTCTTTGATACTCGAAATAGAATTAAGATCTGGCCAAAAGATATTTATTACCTTTTTAATCTAACAGCTACACAGACAGGTATGCTTATTGGAGAGATCCAAGCTCTTCGAATCGAAAATATACATAATGATCACATTGTTGTTAAACACTCATGGGACAGGCGGTATGGACTCAAAGGAACCAAGACTGGAACTGAGCGCATAGTACCTATATCAAAAGATTTATATTCTGCATTATTTAACTTTTATAGATCTGAAGGATTAACAGATCCCTACATATTCAGTGCCAATATGGGTAAACACCAGTCGATCACAAAGCTATTTACAAATGGACATACCGTGCTTTTGAAGTAATAGGGATTGATAAAGACTCAAGAGTTACAAGAAACATTACCATCCATAGTTGGAGACACTTTGTTAATACGCATCTTTTAGTTAAAGGTGTTCCAGAGAATATTATCCAGGTGGTGATCGGCCATTCAGAAGATGGGAAAATGACCAGACATTATGCAAAATTCAATCTAGAGGATTTGAAAAGTATTCTCATGGATACTGCGTAATTAGTACTATTTAGAATGGCAGTAACATTGTCTCAAAATGTAATTAATATCACTAATTAAAGGCTATAACTATTTCTTTTCCTTGAAATTGAGACATTCCATACTAGAATATTATTGTTAAATTTACATATATATTCTATAACCTTAATTTACATAACATCAAAGACATTGGATTAATGCCTATTTATGTCCTTGTTATTGTTGCATTTACTATGATTCTGAGTGAGGTAAACTTAAATGGGTACAAATGAAACAGGCCGTAAGTTTTCTGAGGAAGATAGAAAACGAATGTTCCAACTTCGTGAAGCAATCATGGACTATGGCGTAGACAAACTTTATGAAAAACTAAAAAAAGAACTTCCTCCGGATTTCCTCCCCAAGAATGCTCACAACTTTCGCCGAAATATCGATAATTTTGATCAAGGGTTAGGTCCTTTAAAATCCTTTCCGGTACTCCGTAGATCCCTAGAGATCATTGGCTATCCATTAGAAAAGATGTTCAATACAACATATATTAAAGAGACCACTCCATCGAAAAATATATCCGTTACGAAGAAAGATATTAACATTTGGATTAAAGATGCTGCACAATTAGCAGCTCAAGAAGCCGTGAAAGCCGTAAATGAAGATCAGACTAAGGATTGCGAAAAATGCCAACCGTCCCGAATTAATAGCAATGATCAATTATATCCGTGAAGGTGATACGGTTCATATAACTTCAATAAGCCGGATAGCGCGATCGACCAAAGATTTTCTAAAGATCATAGAGGATCTTCAAAGGAACAAAGTTGATCTAATCTCTTCGAAAGAAAACATAGATACCACTACCCCACAAGGAAGCTTTATGCTTACTGTATTTTCAGCATTGGCAGAGCTGGAACGCGAACAGATTAGGGAAAGACAACAGGAAGGTATTGCAATTGCAAAAAAGCAGGGTAAGCATCTTGGACGTCCTCACCTGAAAAAGCCAGAGAACTTTGATGATGTATATGCTAAGTGGAAATGTAAAAAAATTACAGCTGTGGAAGCGTACAATGAGCTGGGTATTAGTAAAGCCAGTTTTTATATATTGGTTAAATCGGAATAAAGATATAGAGAGCAGCTTGTTTCCCTTTCCACGGACCGGTAGAAGCCAAAAGTATGGGGATGTTCTTATTTCGAAGTCACCCAAAACATGATTTTTGGAGCCTGTAAATAAATTTGTGTAAAGCGACTATTTCTTGATATAAGAATATAGGAGCTTTATTTTGAATCAGAAAGATTTTGATGAAATGGCCGATCACCTGGCCAAAAACTTAAAAACAGATAAAGATGTATCTGCAATGATGAGAATGCTTTCAAAGGTCGCTATGGAAAGAGCCATAGAGATTGAGATGGAAGAACATCTTGGAGAGAAGAAAGAAGGTCGTAGGCCATCTTCCAATTCCCGAAATGGATATACTCAGAAGATTCTAAAGACTGATACCGCAGAGATCCCTTTAGAAATTCCTCGGGATAGAGATTCCAGTTTTGAACCACAATTGGTCAAAATAAATCAAAGAAGAAGTTCTGGTTGAATGTGTTAACAGAGCTTCAAAACCGAGGTGTTCAGGATATCTTTATTGCCTGTGTTGTTGGATTATCAGGCTTTCCTGAAGCTATTAACACAGTGTTCCCAAAGACAAATGTTCAGCTATGTATTGTTCATCAGGTTCGCAATTCACTTCGATTTGTCTCCTACAAAGAAAGGAAACAAGTAGCCGCTGATCTTAAGAAAATTTACACCAGCATTACCGAAGCAGAAGCTCGACTTGAGTTGGATCGATTCATTGAAAAATGGGATAAACAATTTCCCTCGATCGGAGCAAGCTGGAAACGGAACTGGGAAAATCTTATTACAATCTTCAGCTACCCAGATGAAATTAGAAAAGTAATCTATACCACTAATGCAATAGAATCTTTGAATAGTGTAATCAGAAAGGCGATAAGAAACCGTAAAATATTTCCAAATGACCAGTCTGCAACAAAGGTTATCTATCTTGCCATCGATCAGGCTTCCAAGAAATGGACAATGCCTATTCGGAACTGGAAACCAGACTTGAACCAATTTGCTATTGAGTATGAAGGACGGATTTAAATATAGTAAGAAAGGAGCTTTACACAGAAAATTTTACAGGCTCAGATAAATGTGTATTTCCAGATTATAATTTATACCCATGTCTTATTTTTAAGTTTGTTAGCTAAATCATCCGAGTTATTAGCATTATATTCTCTTGCAATATTCTTAAAATATTTTTTACTCCCATATAAACCTCCACTTGATATTTTACGAAAATTGACTTCATGTTTGTTTTCTAAAAGGAAGACCTGAATATTCCGTTCTTTAATTTCGTCATTCCAATGTGTTAATCGTTTTATTTTTTCTTTTGCTTCTTTAATTAGTTCAGTTTCTGCTGCATCAATATTATTCCATTTTACAAATGAATCTTTATATAATTTTCCAACTACGACAACTGCTTTTATTTCATGAATATATTTTACATTTTTGCTCTTATATCCTCCAAAAAACTTAGCTCTTTGGTGCTTGTACATTCCACCTGTGTCGGGAGACATATAGACATCATAATTATGAACTTCATTAATTTTTGCCGAACAATTTACAACATCTAATAAGTATTTCCAAGAAGGTAAATAGTTATTGCGCTCTAAGAATCCACGGAATTCACCTAGAACTATTTGAAAATTCTCTGACGAATTAACGTTTTCGAGTACACCTATTAATTGCTCAAAGGATATTGGGCATAGTATAATACCGTATTTTAATTTAGCATGTTCAATTTGTGTAAGATACTTATCCAATAAATCATCTTCTTCAAAATTTGAAAGAAGAAAAAGAATATTATAATCTCTACTAGCGTGAAAACCTTTTAAATGATTATCAATTTGGTCATCTTTAAACCAATCATAAATTTTTGTTTCAAAATAAATAGAAAATGATTTCTGTTCAATGACAATATCTGGAATACTCTTTTTTTTTCTTACTTGTTGTTCAAATGATGGATTTATTACAAAATCTTGTGAAGATAAAAGTGAGATAATTTCCTCAAAACTCTTAGGGCTCTCTTCATATAATAATTTGAGTATTAATCCACAGTGATTTGATAAAATATTTTCCCCAGTATGATAATCGTTAAATAAACTTATTTCTTTACCCATTATAATCTCCTATTAGTTTGCTAAAACGTCTTTGTTTTTTTCCGATATAAAGAAACAATAACAGAGGGAGTATAATAGCAATATTTGCTTGTTATTAATTCATTACTTAGCTCTTCCATATTCATAACAGATTTTACTGTAATTACTAGTATGATAAACTGATGTTAGTTCAATTTGCATAATCACTCCAATTGACATCTTCCAATCTTTATTTATCCATTTAATTATTTTATTACGATAATAATTGATTGTCATTCGATTTAATTTGCAACTTCTTTAATAATCTGGCTTTTCGATAGATCACAATATCATTGGTCAATCAAGTTCCATAAGACAAACATAAAGAAGCTACAAATGATGGTAAAATCATCTTGTATGCTTTTAAACGGCTTCAATTCTGATATAAATATTATCCGGCATAGTTTCAAAATATAAAAGAGTCGCCGGACATAACCAGCCTTCTGGAAGATGGATATCTCCAATATTTGATTTTCCAATCTTATACCAGGCGCCACCACAATCATCTGTTGGAACCTGAAAATCCTCGATCGGATAATGGATCACTTTGAGTCCCTGGTTTCTATAGGTTTCCAGAAGATCGAACTTATATGTTTTCTCGAGGTATTTTTTCGGTAATAAGACAACTATTATTTTAATTTCATTGGACTTTATAAACTCCAGATACTCGTGTATCTTATAAGGTTTTTCAGCCAGAGAAATGGACTTCCCATCAATATCTTAAATATCATAATCTATCATAATTCCCCCCCCCCACCTGGATTTGTCCTATTGATACATTTCTGATCCCATAAATTTGATCAGTCTAATCCTCTATAATTAATATAACCGATTGATAGTGCCATAGGTTGCACTGTAGAGATTTATCAAAAGTTCCCGTTTCTCTCCTTTTACATCAGCATGTATATTCAGATGTCTCCCCTTCCCAATACTCTCCAGTTTGTTCATACCAGTACTCAGTAAATTCCAGATAATGTATAACATTCAGTATTCGCGTCGACATTTCATCACCCTGATCCGCTGCTTTTTTAAACCATCTTTCTGCCTTTTCGAGGTAATTGATGTAACCATTATTACAAAAATAGAGGAGAGCCAGGCTAGCTTGTGCTACCATTAGCCCTTATTTGGAAGCTAAAAGAAACCATTTTTCAGCTTTCAAATAATTCTGAGAGACACCTTTACCAAGATAAAAAAGATGACCTAGACAATATTGAGATATTACTGATCCCTGATTCGCCGAAAGGATGTACCATTTGTATGCCTTAATTTGATCTACAGTCATACCTTGCAATCCTCTTGAATATATGTGCCTTATTTCCCTCTGAGCAATTCTGTTCCCACCTCTGGCAGCAAAAAATAGAGATAATAAATCCGGATGATGATATTCAATAATTTGAAACTCCCGACTGACCATATCCCCTCCCTATTAAAATCCCCGTAAACTCTTTGAACCGGGGCTCGTATATGTTTTTTTGGTGATAGATTCTTCGTGAAACTGTAATCCTTTAGAACAATCGGGACATTTTGAATGGCTGAGATAACAGGATTTGCATACAACTTTCCGCTTGGATCCACACTTGCAGTAATAAAAAGAATCGTGCTCTGTGTCGATTTTTTTGAACAATACAGGCATTTTTTTATCATAGGAATCCTCCCTGAAATAAGTATCTAACTGTTACAATGACATATAATGTCCCTGTAAAATGATAGTTGTTTTATTTTGTAGGGACTCGCTACATCAAAATCATATTGATATGATTTCAAAAGGAGTTTTAAAATGGAAGATTACAAAATCTAAAATTTTCAACTGAATCAATGGCTGTTTATTTTGAAAAATAGTATCGCAATAAAAATTGAAAAGACCGGGAGATAGATGTTATTAGAAATGGACCGGTTTTGAAATTTACCATTAGTGATTTTATTCTTGAAGACACATATAGGCCGGGAAAAGGATAATTGACAGTCCTTTTTATATTACAAGAGATACCACAATGCTTATCACTATGTGATTAAATCTTCAGTAAATTCAGTTTCCAAATCTTCTATACTCGGTAAGATAGTTTTTAAACTTTCCGGTAATGATTGAGTCAGCTGATATTCTGAGACACCAATGGGCTTATGAATATCACTTAAAGAGTATTCAGCAACAAGTTTATCCTTATTTTTACATAGAAGGATTCCTATAGTTGCCTCATCACCATCACTTTTTAAATGTTCATCAACGGCTTTTAAGTAAAAATTCAATTTCCCGGCATATTCAGGTTCAAATTCTCCAGTTTTTAGCTCAATAACAACATAACAGTGTAATATAGCATGATAAAAAAGCAGGTCAATAAAAAAGTTCCGTTCTCCAACCTGCAATTGAAATTGTCGTCCAATAAATGCAAATCCAGCTCCCAGTTCGAGAAGAAAACTTGTAATATGTTTAATAAGACCCAGTTCAAGATCTCTTTCGTTATGTTCTTTTGAAAGAGATAGAAAATCAAAGATATAGGGATCTTTGAGTACTTCTTTTGCAAGATCAGATTGATTTCGGGGTAATGTCTCAGAAAAGTTAGTAATAGCAGCACCTTCTCTTTGCCACAAGCCACTTTCGATTTGATGCTCCAAAACAGATCTGCTCCAGTTATGTTTAATTGTATTTTTTACATAAAAAAGTGCTTCTTTTGTAGTCTTACACTTTGTAATAATAACTCGATTATGCCCCCAGGGTATCTGTATCAAAAGACTAATTATCTTTTGACTAATTCTGGCACAGCTTGTGCCAGAATTAGTTATTTCTCCATTATAAAAAAGAAACCAACGACGGATATAATGCAAATTAGCTTCCGAAAAGCCTCTCATATCGGGGAAAAAGGATGACAAATCCCGGCTCAATTGTTTAATAAATCCTTCACCCCATTTTGAGTTCTCCTGTCTGATTATTATTTCTTCTCCCAGAGACCAGTAGAAGAGAAGAAGTTCTTTATTTACAGAGACAGCAGCTTTCAGTTGCACATTCTGTATTTTCGATTTTAATTCTTTTAACCAGTTAACATAGTTTTTCTCCAGTTTTATTTGTCTATTCTGTGAATCTTTTTCCATACTGGATATACTGAAAAAATGTAAGTAGGACTTCAATTATGTAAATTATTTCTAAAACAAGATTTTAAGTAGTTCCACGACATGTTATGAGAGGATTAATGTGTTGTATTTTGATTCATTTCTGAATGTAATAATATAGATAAGATTCTTCGATCAAGATCTGACAAACTCAACTGTTCACATAACTTCTCAGCCCTGTAATAGATAGGATCACCGACTTCCTTCCCTTTAAAATTGGCATAAAAAACTCCTCAACACATTGTTGAGCTCATCCCGTAAAACCGTACCATAAACAAGATTTATTTTCAGCCGAAAATACAAAGAGAGGCTGAAATGAAGAAAAGATTTACAGAAGAACAGATCGTAAAGATTCTAGAAGAACTGCGAAGTGGTAAGAGTGCAAAAGATGTGGCTCGAGAACACGGAATTACAACAAATACTGTATATAGTTGGAAGCGGAAATATGGAGATATGTCTAAAAACGAAATCCATAAACTCAAGTCCCTTGAAGATGAAAATGCCAAACTTAAAAGATTAGTAGCAGATCTATCATTAGATAATATGGTTCAAAAGGATATTATAAAAAAGTTCTGCGACCCGGAGTAAAACGAGATGTAGTACTACATGTACTGAAAAATTTCGGGTTATCTGTAAGAAGATCCTGCAGGATAGCTC
>JADGDJ010000131.1:0-777 GCA_016744925.1 Spirochaetaceae bacterium | reverse complement strand
CAATATTTTATTACAAACCTAAAGAAAATGATGATCATATAATTGTCTCCTTAATAAATGAAATCCTGTCTAGACCTTCGACCTCTAGATAAGGCTGTGAAATGATTCATATAAAATTACGGCAGCAGGGTATCAATATCAACCATAAACGAACTCAGAGAATATTTAGAGAGCAAGGGCTACAACTGAAGAGTAGAAGACGACGTAAGAAAATTGCCGCTGTTAACCGTGTTGTTGTTGAACTCCCCCAAAACCACAAACTCTGTGGGCTATAGACTTCATTCATGACTCTATTGAGAATGGTAGGAAACTAAAAGTTTTAACAGTTATAGACCCTATAACTAATGTTTCTCCATTGATTCATGTGGATCATTCAATTACAGGGAGTAAACTCGCAGATTTATTAGAGCTCAATTGTAAAGGAGAACTTCATCCCAAATATCTTAAATGTGATAATGGTCCTGAATTCAGAAGAGAAGAACTCGATAAATGGTGTTTTGAAATAATATTGAAATTATTTTTTCCAGGCCAGGTACACCAACTGATAACAGCAATATTGAAAGTTTCAATGGGACTTTTAGAAATGAATGTTTAAATATTAATTATTTCAGATCTTTGAAAGATGCTGAGAAAATAATTGATGATTGGTGGAATGAATATAACCTTGAAAGACCACAAAAAAGATTAAAGGGAATGACTCCTACAGAATATGAGACTAAGATTATATCAGCTGAAAATAATTTATAAAGTGGTCCAATTTAGGGATGAGGTCATTCG
>JADGDJ010000130.1 GCA_016744925.1 Spirochaetaceae bacterium | reverse complement strand
TTTTCTGCTTATCAGAGATGATGCCATAATTGAATTTATGAAAGATCATCCACGCTTGAAAGAGATGAATCCCATCCATTTCTCAGGCAGCCTTTACCTGGAGGACATACCCTCCATCCACCCCTTGATGACTTTCTCAGGTAGTCTCTACTCTCTGGAAAAATACCGCACCATCCCCTTTATACATGAAACGGGGAAAGTATCCTTAAAAGATGTACTTCCGGAACTTTCCAATAGATCTCAGGCCATGGATTTTCGTAAGAAGTCTCTCTATCACAGCCTCTGTGTGATGAGCGGCAATTTCACGACCATGCTCTGGCAGAAAGCTTTCAGTGATTTTGATGAAAAGCTGAAATTGGATTCTCAATTTTTAATCCCCTACATGGAGCAGACTTTTGAGAATCTAAAACAAGATTGGACCAATGCATTAACGGGACCTCTGGCAAGAAAAGACCGCAGCACCGTTATCAGAAATATGGATGCCCTCAAAGGTGATCTTTACAGAGAAGTCTACCGGTCCTTTGCCGACACGGTTTTTAAAGGTGAAACTATATGAACATACTCGATTTTAAAAAATACAAAGCTGGAAACAAAGTCATATCGATGATCACCTGTTACGACAGCTGGAGCGCCACAATCATCGAAGAATCTCAATTGGACTGCATTCTCGTAGGTGACAGCCTCGCTATGGCCATGCATGGCCACGACAGCACTTTACCCGCCGATACGGATCTGATGGCACTGCACATTGCTGCAGTTCGAAAAGGAGCCCCCACTTCATTCATCGTGGGAGATATGCCCTTTCTCAGTTTCCGCAAAGGATTGGTTCCCGCCATGGAAACCGTGGAAAAACTGATGAAAGCAGGAGCTAATGCCTTGAAACTGGAAGGCATCGATGGTCATAGTGAAATTATCAGCCATATTGTTAAATCCGGAGTCCCCGTTATGGGTCATATAGGTTTGACTCCCCAGTCTGTCAATCAGCTCGGTGGATACAAAGTTCAGGGGAAGACCGATGAAAAAGCCCAACAGCTTCAGAAAGATGCATTGGCTCTGGAAGAAGCGGGATGCTTCGCCATCGTCCTCGAATGCGTTCCCTCTTCAATAGGAAAACTCATAACAGAGAAACTAACCATACCCACTATAGGAATCGGAGCGGGAAACAGTTGTGACGGCCAGGTGCTGGTACTTCAGGATATGCTGGGACTCAACAATAGATTTCAGCCAAAATTCGTAAGAACATTTATGGAAGGGTTCGATACTGTTAAAAATGCGCTCAATGAATACGACAATGTTGTTAAAGAACGCTCATTTCCCTCGAATAAGGAGAGCTATAGCTGATGAAAATCATAAAGTCCATTGAAGAATGGAGATACATTTTCAAGAAACATAAAACAAATGGGAAAACTGTCGGCCTTGTTCCGACTATGGGAGCGCTTCATGGGGCTCATATCAGCCTTGTAGGACATTCTGTTAAAGATAACGACTTAACTGCAGTCTCAATTTTCGTCAATCCCACACAGTTCAACAACCCCGACGATTTGACCAATTATCCCGAGACATGGGAGTCCGATGTGGCCAAACTGGAAGCTGCTGGAGTTGATTACCTTCTCTATCCCGCTTATGAGGATATGTACCGGGACAACTACCGTTACAAATTGATCGAAACTGAGTATTCAGGAGATCTCTGCGGTACCGCCCGGCCGGGACATTTCGATGGAGTGCTCACTGTGGTGATGAAACTTCTCAATATGACCAAAGCAACGAAAGCCTATTTTGGAGAAAAGGACTGGCAGCAGTTTCAACTGATTAAGGATATGGCGGAAACTTTTTTCATTGATACGGAAATTATACCCTGCCCCCTTATCCGGGAAAAGAGTGGCCTGGCCATGAGCTCTCGCAATAAAATGCTCACAACCGAAGAGCTCGAGAGAGCTCCTCTGTTTAATAAAACCATAAGTTCTGGAAAAACCATAGCTGAGATGAAAGAGGAACTGACCTCTTTAGGTTTCAAGGTGGATTATCTGAAAAAAAAGGAAGGCAGAATTTTCGGTGCTGTTTTTCTGGGAAAAGCGAGGTTGATAGACAATGTCAAAATCTAATATTCTCATTTGTATAAGCGGATCTATTTCCGCATACAAGGCGGCATCTTTGGCTTCAGCCCTGAAAAAAAAGGGATTCCATGTGAAAACAGTAGCTACTGAGAGCTCCTTGAAATTTATAGGAACAGCTGCTCTTGAAGGGATAACCGGAGAGCCGGTGCTTACTGATATGTTTAATCCCGCATATGAAATTCCCCATATTAATCTCTCCGAATGGGCTGATCTCATCATTGTCTACCCCGCTTCTGCTACAACGATTGCGCGACTTCGCATGGGATTGGCTGAAGATCTTCTATCGGCAATCTTTCTTTCCAACAATTTCCGGAAGCCCTATTGGATCTCTCCGGCCATGAATATCAATATGCTAGCTCATCCTGCAGTTGAGGAAAATCTCAAAAATCTAAAAAAATGGGGTGCAAAGATTATCGATCCTGAAGAAGGAATTCTCGCCTGTGGAACTGTGGGCAAAGGCCGGGCCCCTGAACCTGAGAAAATGGCTGAAATGATAGAGGAAGCGTTGTGAATATTCTCATTACATCGGGAGGAACCGAAGAGCCCATAGACGGCGTTCGTTATATCACCAATTTTTCTACTGGGAAAACCGGTTCCGTACTGGCGGACAGACTGTCTGAACTGGGTGCTGAGGTAACTCTTCTCCACGGACACAGGGCAGTGCTTCCCCAAAAGAAGCTCCCCATGGAGAGCTTCAGAGGATTTAACGATCTGGACCTGAAACTGAAAGAGCAACTGGGAACAGGGAAATTTAACGCAGTGATTCATCTAGCTGCTGTAAGTGACTTTTCAGTACAATACATACAAACAGCCGATGGAAGCAAGCTGCCCGCGGGAGACCGCGGAAAGATCAGTTCCGAAGGAGATATAGATCTTCACCTGAAGAGAAACCACAAGATCCTCGATAGATTAAAAGAATATGCCCTTAGTGATAATAAACTGATCGTAACAGGATTCAAACTGACAGATACCGATTCTAAGGATGTGATGGAGGAAGCCGTGAAAAAGCTTCTTATATCGGGGAAAGTGGATTTCGCTGTTCACAACAACCTCCGGGAGATCACTTCTAAGAGTCATCCCGCTAAAATATACAATGCTGCAGGAGACATAATCGGTCAAACTGCGACAAAAAGAGAGATGGCTGATAAATTATTCAGCCTTATAGAAGGAGAATTGCAATAATATGATTTTATGCCTGGATATTGGAAACACACAATTGTATGGAGGACTATTCAAAGATGGAGAAGTTGTCTTCCGGTTCAGAAAAGTTATGAATAAGGGAATATCCTCTGATGAAATTGGAATATTTCTCCGTTCAGTCATAAAAGAAAATGGTTTTGATTCCACTGATATCAGCCGCATAGCCTACTGTAGCGTTGTCCCCGATCTCAACCACTCTATCAACAACAGCTGCCGCCACTATTTTAAGCTGGAACCATTCTCTCTAAAACAGGGAGCCAAAACCGGTCTGAAGATCAAATACACCAATCCCGGAGAAGTGGGAGCCGACAGAATTGCCGATGCTATTGGCGCTTATACGAGATATCCCGGTAAAAACATTATCATAGTCGATTTCGGTACTGCGACGACCATCGAAGTTCTGACAAAGGACAGAGAATATCTGGGAGGAGCTATCGTACCGGGTTTAAAAATTGCCATGCAGTCACTTGAAGAACGGACAGCGAAACTACCAAAAGTAGAAATAGTCAAACCGACCAGAGCCTGTGGCCGAACAACTATAGAAAGCATTCAGTCAGGGCTCTATTACGGAAACCTGGGGATTATAAAAGAGATAACCAAGACAATTACAAAGGAAAATTTCAATGGGGAAAAACCGATGATTCTCGGAACGGGAGGATTCTCCGGTTTATACCGGGAGTCGGGAGTTTTCGACGAGATTATACCCGATCTGGTTCTCGATGGCATTTATAAAGCACAGGAGTTGAACAGATGACAATTGATATGCTAAGAGCAAAACTACATAGAGCGACTGTGACCGATGCAGATCTCAATTACGAAGGATCAATATCTATCGATCCGAAATTATACAAAGCGGCGGGAATGCTGGAATACGAAAAAGTCGATGTTCTGAATATTACAAACGGAGCTCGACTAACAACGTACATCATCAATGGTAAAGAGGGAGAAGTCTGTCTCAACGGAGCTGCTGCCAGACTGGCTCACAAGGGAGATAAGGTAATTATATGCACGTACTGCAGCCTTGACATGGATGAAGCGCAGAACCACAAACCAAATGTGATTCTGCTCGATGATAATAATAGAATTAAGTAATTATGAGAGAAGGTCCTATACCTTTTTTATATTTGATGTATTTGTAAGTCCAATTTTCTTGACTGTAAAATTAAAAAGTATGAAACTTGATACATATGATAAACATACTACATGTAGAGAGAGGATCCTTTTTCAGGAAAGTGATCAAAGACATTGCAGCTCTATCAGGGCTGGTACATTTTGAGGCTGACAGTGCCCTGTCGGCACTGGAAATTCTGAAAGAAGAAGACATTGATCTCATTATCACCGGAATGGAACTGGCCGATGTTTCCGGAGAAGAATTTATAGAAAAACTCCGGAGAACACAGTTTAATGGAATACCGGTCATGGTCATATCTTCAAGCGATTCTATGGAAGATTATGAGAAAATGTTCAGCCTTGGCGTTGTCGACTTCATTCATAAAAAAGATATTTCTGCTGAACGTTTCAATAGATATGTCCAATCGATCTTAAAAGAAGACATACAGATTGCCAAAATTCGGGAGATGGACATAGCCGTTCTCGATGACAGTCAGGTGAGCCTCAATGTTATAAGGAATATCTTCACTCTTAACAAAATATCTAAAGTGGACTATTTTAAAGATCCTAAAGAACTTCTAAATAGCACAAAGAGTTATTCGATCTATGTCCTGGATCTGATCCTTCCGGAAGTTTCGGGAGATGAAGTGATTATGAAAATAAGAGAGAGATCCAGCGACAATGTGATCATTTCCGTTTCCAGTATAAAGAACTATAAAACCATTTCCAATATACTGCTGATCGGAGCCGATGATTACATTATCAAACCTTTTGATTCCAATTTGTTTATGGCAAGGTTGAAGGGTACAGTGAGGACTCTGATGCTGCTGGATGAGATACGGGATCTGAAGAAAAACAGATAAAGATATTAGTTTTTTTTTGAAGCATTTCCTGAATATGTATTGTATATTGTTCAATATATAAATATATAAAAGGAAATGCTGTGGCTTTAAAAAAATTACTCACCCTATCTCTTACTATTGTAATACTTACTCTTTTCAGCTGTACTGAACCTGGCTCAACAAAGGTAAATCCAGTCCAGGATGAGTCGCTTGTTGTAACTGAATCGGAATCGACAAAAGATGCAGATCTACCGCCTGCAGAAGACCCCGTCCCCGCTGTTGTCATCCGAGATGATGCCTCAATTTGGGAAAATAATGAGGGAACCCTCTCGGTCCAGGCAATCACAAAGCTGGATATGGGAACAGAAGTTTCCTATCTAGGTTCCGATGAAGACTTGAAATCCGGGAGTAAAGTTTATAAATATTCCAAAATAAGACTGAATAGCGGAGTCGAAGGCTGGGTTTCAACTGTAAGGTTAGCCAAAAATGCTAAAGCCGCGGTTGTAGTTGTTGAAAGCGGACTCTATTCGAGACCATCTATAACATCTCCTATAAATAGAACTATTCCTGCGGGACAGATCGTAGCAGTTTCTCTTGATGAAGGTATTATCGATGATTATGCAAAAATCATTTTCTCCTTTTACAACGAAGACAGAATTTCTGTACCGGAGAACAGATTTATACCTCTTGAAAAACTTTCATCTTCATCTTCAGACCTCGATACGGCGCGACTTGTACTGAAAGCTTTCAGAAATGAAGAACAGAGAAATGATTTTTTTAATCTTGCCTTCTCTATCGATTCCATTTTTACAACTACAGGAAAAGTAATTGGTGAACAGAGCGGATATAAATACCCGGAGATGGGTGATGATCCTATCGCTCTATCGTCAGATATTAATATATTGGCCATCAACCCGCAGAATGAGGGAGAGTCCGAACCATGGGTTCTCGCACAACTTGAAGATAAACAGCTTCTGTGGTTGAGATCCGATGCTGTTAAACCCGATGCAGATCTGGTTAAGAGCGTATTATCCAGACCGGTATTGACAGATTTTTCCAAATATAAAGGTAGCGGAACTCAATCGGTTATCCTCTACCCCGGATTGTCCTTCAGAATCCCGGGCAAAGACAAAGAGGGAAATGAGGCCATGAAAAGTATCGGTTCACTGGAACTGGGACAGGTGGTCTATTATATGAATGAAGAGATGAGCTACAACAATATAGATTATTCTAAAATTGAGCTATCGAGCGGTAAAGAGGGATGGTGCTCAAAGGCCTATCTGGCCATAGACACTGTTCCGGCGGTCATTACCAATCATGAAATATCTCAATTCAAAGAGGCAAAGCTCACTGCTCTTTCTCCTATTAAATTGGAGAGATTTCAGATCATAGCCCAGTCGCTCAAAGAGGAATCGGGATTTTTCAAAATAAGCTATTTATCAACTGACAAAAGCATAGGATTCCAGAAAGATGTTTATATCCAGAAAACGGCAGCACCGTCGTCTTATATGACAAACGATATCGACGCAACTCTTCTTTTTAAGATGTGTCTTTCCGAAGAAGATCCCGAACTGATCGACCTCTATTTAAGAAAAGCAGGAGAGATCCCCTCTTTCTTTGTAGATGAAATAAGTGATCTTTTCTATGAGCATCAAAATGGACTTTCCGAATCAGAAGCTTCAGAAACGGAAACTTCCAATTAATAAAAAAATCCCCCTAAACAGGGGGAAAGGTAAAAATACGAGTTTATTGCCCGTAATAGGCATTGGCTCCATGTTTTCTTAAAAAATGTTTATCGAGCAGTTCACTCTGCATAGCCGGCTGTCCGGGAGTCAGACTCAAAGCTCTATAACTCATTTTTGCCACTTCCTCCAGAACTACCGAATTATGAACGGCTTCATGGGCATCTTTACCCCAGGCAAAAGGCCCATGACTGTAAACAAGCACAGCGGGAACCTGGAGGGGATTTATTGATCTTTCTTTAAAAGTGTTAATGATAACATTCCCTGTTTCCAGTTCATATTCACCTTGAATCTCCTGAACTGTCATTTTCCTTGTACAGGGGATTTCTCCATAAAAATAATCTGCATGTGTGGTTCCCATGGCGGGTATAGATCTACCGGCCTGTGCCCAGCTGGTAGCCCAGGTGGAATGAGTATGCACAATGCCCCCCAGACCTTCATAAGCGTTATAGAGTGCAAGGTGAGTCGGCGTATCGGATGAGGGTTTATATTTACCTTCGACTTTATTGCCTTCCAGATCGACAACGACCAGATCATCGGCTGTCATGTTATCGTATTCCACGCCACTGGGTTTTATGACAAAAAGACCTTTTTCTCTATCAATCCCACTGACATTTCCCCAGGTAAAAGTGATCAAACCATATCTTGGAAGTGCCAGATTGGCTGCAAGCACTTCTTCTTTTAATTGTTCTAACATAGTGTAAAACCCCCTTCCTTCATCCTATCGAGCAACCATTTCCTGGCGTTTTTAATCTCCGCTATAGGATCTTCAGCTTTCTCAGTCCACATCTCTATCAGAAAAGGTCCCTGATAATTGAGCTTGTTCAAAATCCGGAAGAAATCCGGAAAATCTACACAACCTTCTCCGAAGGGAACTTCTTTAAATTTCCCGTTAAATACACCCGAAACAGCAAGAGTATCCTTCAAGTGTATAGACGAAACTTTATGAATCCCTTTGGTAAACTCAGACTCGATATCGTAACCCCAGGCACTGATATTCCCTATATCGGGATATACAGTAAACCAGGGAGAGGGGATCATCTCAGCATATTCCAGAAACCGGCTTATAGAGTTCATCAGAGGATGATCCATAATTTCCATACTGAGCATAACTTCAGCCTTGGAAGCCCAGGCAACAGCCTGTTTTAAACCTTCGAGAAAATTTTTTCTGGTTGTTTTGTTTCCCGCAGTATAATAAACATCATATCCCGCAAGCTGTATATTTCGGACACCCAGATCAACAGCAAGTTCAATAGCCTTTTTCATCATCAAAAGAGCTTTATCTCTTGTCTCGGAATCTTCACTTCCCAATGGGAATTTTCTGTGTCCACTTAGGCACATTGAGGGGATCCGAACACCAGTTTCAGCAATATCTTTTACAAGACTGTTACGCTCGTCCTGAGTCCAGTCCAATCTAGATAAACGCAGATCTGTTTCATCGACCGAGATCTCTATAAAATCAAAACCTGCATCCCGGGCTATTTCCAGTTTTTCCCGCCAGCTTGTATCAGGCGGCAATGCTTTTTCATAAATACCTAAAGCCGGTTTGTCTAAACTATACATAAATTTACTCTGACCAGTATTTTTTGATTTCTGCTTTCCAGGCTCTGGCTTCAGCTGCTGGATCCGCAGGATTTCTCAGATTTCTTCCGGCGATAAAACACTTAACGGGAATTCCTTTGAATAGTTTGAGCACATCTATTGTTAAACCACCGGTTACAGATACTTCAAAACCCATTTCCGCCAGTCTTTTAACGACTTTCATATTCTCTTCGCCCCAGCTTCCACCGGCATTGAGGGCATCTCGACTCTGATGATAAATGACCTGTTTCAGCCCAATTTTCTTCCACTCTTCCGCTTCTTCAAAAGTCCAGTTCCCAAAAAGCTCCACCTGCATTTCGCCACCGAGTTTTTCAGCTGCTTCAACGGCTTTTGCCTTAGTTGCATTGGCTGCGTTACACATAACAGTTACCCAGTCAGCTCCGTTAGTGCAGGCCATATTGGCCAGTTCGCCACCGGCATCGACAATTTTCAGATCGGCAACGATCTTATTATCGGGATAAAGGGTTCTGAGCGCTTTAATAGACTCAGCTCCAGTAGCCAGGCACAATAGTGTCCCCGCTTCTATGACATCCAACTCAGGAGCCAGAAGTCTTGTAGACTCTAATGCATCGCTCAAACTGAAATTATCTAATGCTACCTGTAGTAGTGGTAAAGCCATTATTCGTTCTCCAATTCTGCAAAGATCTTCTTCAGATCTTCCATAGTTTTTGCTTTCCGTAATTTTTCCACGGTTTCTTCTTCATCTAAAAGAGTCACTACCTGAACGATAGCCTCTTCATTCTGAGTCGCTGCGTCTTTTGCCGCCAGAGTGATTAATATATCGATAGGATCATTATCGGGATCTCCGAAATTCACCGGTTCTTTTAAAGTTACAAGGGCAAAGCTGGTCTCTAGAACTCCACCTTCGGGTCGGGCGTGGGGCATGGCCATTCCGGGAGCCAGGAGAAAATACGGTCCCAGTTCTTCCACACTCATTATAATTTCTTTATAATATTGCGGTGTAATTGTTCCGGCAGCTTCAAGAAGGTCTGTACCGATTTTAACTGCTTCTTTCCAGTCGGTCGCACTGGCCTGAAGTTTAACTGCTTCACGAGCTAAGAGGTGTTCTTTTAAATTCATCTATATCTCCTTAAGAGAGTTCGTCAGGAAATCTTGCTTTAACAGTTTCCAGAATAAGAGGACCGAATTCTTTTTCATCCATAAGATTTTTAAGACCCAGTAATGTTGTTCTTTCGGGAGCATCGACATTTTTAGCGAGGTTATGTGAGCACAATACAATGTCTATTCCCTGAGAAATATACCCTTTTGCTTCTGCCAATGCGCAGGACATCATTTCCGCTTTAATATTGTTGGCATCGAGAAATTTTTTAACTTTCATTTTAATCACTAAACTCGTACCCATTCCGTTTCCGCAGACAGCTAATACTTTAATCATGTTCATCTCCTTATAAAGGAACCCCTGCACTCAATGGCAAGGGATTCCTCGTGTCATCATTATTTAATTCTAATGGAAGAATTAAGCTTCTGCTTTCTCATCTCTCATAGTTGTGAAATAAGTTTCTTTGTGTCTTCTGTACTGCAACTGAGGAATAACGAGTAGTAGGGGAATCATAATAATTGGAATGATGATTCCGATTTTGTCTGCAAGAAGAACCGCTGCTGCCCATAGAGTTGCCCAGTCAAACATACCCATCCAACCGATAACAGCCGGACCGTCTTTCAGAACTGTAAGAACGAGTGCTGAACCGAAGACCTGAATAAGACCGGCAATGAAAGGAATTATGGCTGCCGCTCTGCGACCACCGGCTTTGTTGGCATATACAGCCAAAGTACCGTTGTCAAAGAACAGACAGATGAATCCAGCAATAATCAGAACAGGCGACTTTATAGCTACCAGAGTAAAGATAGCGATCAACTGTCCGAAAAATCCGAAGATGAAACCGTATGTAGGAGCGTTTGGTGAGAAACCAAATGTTACAGCACAGTCAACGGCAGGAACAGCACCTTTGAGGAGCTTGTCAGAAATTCCCTGGAAAGAAGTTGTCAGTTCGGCAACGAACATTCTAACACCTTGCTGAAGAATTGCGATGTATACAGCGAAAAGAGCTGTTTTTTCAAAGATGAAAGTACTGAAGAAATATTTTGACGTATTGTATTCAAAAGCGTCTTTCCCCAGAATAAGCATAATTCCACCGACAAAGAATGTCATAAGGATTGTGTTTGCAACAACATTGTCGTTGAGGATTGAAAGGAATCCGGGAGTTTCAACATGGTTAACATCATGTTTTTTATTTCCAAGTTTTCCAGCCAGTTTGTAAGCGACCCATGCACCGAACATCTGCTGATGTCCAATAGTGAAACCTGCACCGTCTGTTACGTCCTGTGTAGCTTCGATGATCAAGTTTGAAGTAACTGACCAGTAAGTACCCATAAGAACACCTATAACACCAACGAGTAAGGGAGATGCGGGATTACCACCGGCAGATTCGAGTACCCAGAACATGGCCCACAAAAGAACAGCAGACTGTTGATACATGATGTGTCCTGTAATGAAAAGTGTTCTGATTTTTGTCTGCTTTCTGAAAGCAACAAGAAGGATGTTAAAAGCAAAGGCGATGAGCATTACATAACCGACATACTGAAGTGATCCGAACGCATCGAGAGTTTCAGTAGCTGATGTCTGACCGAAATAAGGGTCGATAACAAGTGCTGTTATCCCGTACTTATCAGAAAGACTTGTAATTATCGGTCTAAATGTCCCGACCAATCCTCCGGTACCTACCTGAAGAATCTTAAAACCTACATAGGCTTTAATAAAACCGGCAAGCGCCTCATAAATCTTTTTACCAAGAAACAAATAACCTATAAAAGTGATTGATCCCAGTAAAAGAGCGGGTTGACCTAAGAACTTGTTAATAAAGCCCATGAAAATACTTAATACAAAATCCACTATTTTCTCCTTATGATTTTAACTGACTTTATGATTAAAAGTTCACAAAGTCTTATTTATGTTCTTATAGACATTTAAAACAATCAATAAGAACATTTAAATAGATAATACATCGGCTTTAGATATAGCGCAAGAAAAACTTTCAATAAAAATATTCTAAATGTTTTTATTGATCTTTTGTTGTGATAACTTTGATTCCCATTTTTTCAAATTCTGCTATTTTAGATGCTTCAGCTTTGTCATCTGTAATGAGAATAGAGACTTTGTCGATAGATGCTGTTGAGAAGTTTGATACGATTCCAATTTTAGAACTGTCGGCAACAACGATGACAGAACCGTGGCATCTTTCCACCATGATTCTGTTGACACTTGTTTCCTGTTGAACATTTGTTGTTATTCCGAATTTAGTGCTTATTCCGTTAACCCCGAGAATGGTCCAGGTACTGAAAACATTAGAGAGAGTTTCCTGTGCCATATCCCCGATCAGAGACTGTGATGCCTCTCTGTACTCACCACCCACAAGAAACAATTCCACCTGGGAATCTTTATGAGCACCAATCGCCGCCGCATTATTGGTAATGACCCGAACTTTCCCCTTGAGGTGCTTAATGACTTCCAAAGTGGTCGAACCGCTATTGATGAATACAGTATCATCCTCTTGAACAAAAGAAGCGGCAATTTGCCCGATGTGTGACTTTTCATCAATATTGCGATGACCTTTTTCAATAAACAATGCCTCATCACGGAGTTTTTTAGTCATAAGAGCTCCCCCGTGAATCCGGTCGATGAGGCCTTTTTCACTGAGAGTATCCAAATCCCGGCGGATAGTTATGGGGGTGACGCTGAACTCAAAGCTGAGCTCTTTTACATTCACTTCCCCTTTTTCATACAATTGTGCAAGTATTCTATCCTGCCTTCTCTGGGATATGGTGTTATTTCTCATTTCAAACCTTTATTAAATATTATTTATAGCTGAGCAGAGTCTGATCAAGCAGATCAATTATATCTGAAATCTCGCCCTGTTCAAGGACTTTATCTGCAAGCTTTTTCAAGTCTTCAAGTCTGCTGTTTCGGATAAGATTCTTGATTTTACCTATGCTGATGGCACTCATACTAAATTCGTCTAGCCCAAGGCCAAGCAAAAGTAAAGCCGCTCTTTCATTTCCAGCCAGTTCTCCACACATACCGGTCCATTTTCCGGCGGCGTGAGAAGCATCAATAACCTGCTTTATCAGACTGATCACAGCCGGGTGAAGAGGCTGATAAAGATGAGCTATCTTCTCATTACCCCTATCTACGGCAAGTGTGTACTGAGTCAGATCATTAGTTCCGATACTGAAAAAATCTACTTCCTTTATCAGCTTATCTGCGATAACAGCAGCTGCAGGCGTCTCAATCATAATACCGACTTCTATGCTCTCATCAAAAGTTATCCCTTCATTTCTCAGCTTGAATTTTACAGAATCGAGAAATTCATTCAGTTTTTTGATCTCATTCACCGAAATAATCATGGGAAACATGATTCGAAGTTTTCCAAAGCTGCTGGCCCGGAGGATAGCTCTGAGCTGTACAGTTAAAAACTCTGGTATATCGAGGCACATTCTAATGGCTCTCCAACCGAGAAAAGGATTCTGCTCTTCGGGAAAGTCAAAATAACTGAGTTCTTTATCACCACCAATATCCATGGTACGGATGATAACCGAACGGTCTCCCAT
>JADGDJ010000129.1 GCA_016744925.1 Spirochaetaceae bacterium | reverse complement strand
TGAATTTATTTTATCAATATATAGCAAAGATCCTGAAGTTGTCCTTATCGGGACATCTTATCTCCGTATTGTAGGATTCAGTTACCTCTTCACATCTGTAACATTTACTTATACTGCTTCTCTGAGAAGCACGGGGAAAGTGAAACTGGCCACAGCCATCGCTGCTATTTCAATCACTATAAATACGCTTCTCAATTTCCTGCTAATATTCGGGATTGGCCCCTTCCCGGAACTGGGTGTTCAAGGAGCAGCTATAGCAACAGTCATTGCCCGGATAGTCGAGACAATCATCCTTCTATTCTATGTCTACCGAAGGAATTATCCGTCAGCAGTAAAATTCATAGAACTATTTCAAATAAGCAAAACCTTTGTAAAAAAGTATTTTAAAACATCCACTCCTGTAATCTTCAATGAAATATTCTGGTCATTAGGTATTACGGCTATAAATCTCGTATTTGCCAGAATCAGTACAGAAGCACTGGCATCTTTCTCCATATCCGATACGATCAGCAAGTTATTTATCGTTTTCTTTTTCGGAACCAGCAGTGCCTGCGCTGTTATGGTTGGCAACAGGATCGGTGCGGGAGAGGAAAATACGGCTGCTTATTATGCTCACTCCTACGCTCTTCTCGGTCCTCTTCTAGGATTAGTAATCGGTTTTCTGCTCTTTCCAGCAGCCTCTTTTCTCCCGGAACTTTTCAATGTATCACAAAGTGCCAAAGAGGGTGTAACGTCTATTTTACGAGTACTCGCAGTCCTTATGCCCATAAAAATATTCAATTGGCATATGGTAGTGGGCATACTCAGGAGTGGTGGCGATACTCGTTTCAGTCTTTATATGGAAGCTGGTGGTATATGGCTGGTAGCTGTTCCTGCGGCAGTTCTAACAGGTCTGATTTTCCACCTTCCTCTCATATATATCTATATTGCCCTATCCATGGAGGAAGTAGTCAAGTTCCTCTTCGGAATCAGTCGCTTAAGATCGGGAAAATGGCTTCGTAACGTAATCGACGATTAAGAGAAAAATTCATCATAGGAAATCAGTTTAATTCCTAGTTTTTCCGCTTTTTTTAACTTTGAACTGCCCCCTTCTGGATCTTCACAGAGGAGAATATTGATCTCTCCCGAGACAGTTGAAGAAAACTCATAACCCATATCTTCCAATCTGGCAGTGAGCTCCTTTCTGCCTGCAGGACCTTTACCTGTCATAGCAACCAATCCTTTTGTGGAACCACTGCTGACTTCTTTCAGTGAAACAACAGACATTAACTCTTGGAGATATTCTCTATTGGCGGCATCGTTTTTCCATTCGATAATATTTTGACCGATTACATAACTCTCATCTTCAAAGCCGAGAAAATCTTCAATTGAATTAATATTGAGCTTTTTCAAAGCCTTTTTCTGAACGAGAGGAATTCCTAATCGACTGATCAGTTCAACAGGAGACAACTCACGTGATTTATGTACCTGTTCAATAAAATTTCCAATTTTTTTCTCCCCGAAACCTTCGAGATTTTCAAAATCTTCATTTTTTAGATTGTAAATATCACGGATATTTCTAATTTTACCCGACTTGTACAATGACCTGATAGTGCCTATAGAGACCTGTTCTATATCCGCCTCCCTCACCCAGTAAATGATCTTCTGAATCAACTGTTCGGGACATTCGCTATTTGTACACTTTAAATGCACTCCGCTCGATGTGAGAGATTTACCACAGGAAGGGCACCATTGGGGAACAATCTCACTTAAGAAAGATTCTGCAGATTTCCGGTCAATACTCTTATTTCCACGGACATAGGGGATTACATCGTTGGCTCTTTCAATAACCAGGACATCACCTTTCTCCAGAAGGAGGGATTCAACAAAATTGTAATTGTGAAGAGAAGCTCTCTCGAGAGTAGCCCCTCCGAGAATGATGGGATTAAAAATAGCGACGGGGACCAGGTTCCCCTGGCGGCTGACCTGCCATTCAATATCTTTCAATTCTGTTTCTTTAAAAGCCGCCGGAGGTTTAAAGGCAATAGAATAATGGTGATGATGATCAACAACCCAGCGACTGTCTATCTCTTCATGCATAGTATTATCATCAATTGCAATAATTAAACCATCAGTCTCATAGAGCCACAGATCCCTATTGTGATCGATATAGTTTTTATAATAATTATCGATCTCCTCAACAGAGGAAACACGACTGTATGTCACAGTGTGAAAACCCTCTTTTTCAAGTAGTTTTATTTTTCCCGATTCTGTAGGACTGCATGAATTATCGCTGATTTGGTATGAGACGAAACGGACGTATTTAAGATCGTCCTGTCCCTCTTTTCTATTGATTAAACCGACACAGTTATTTCGCAGCGGTTTACCCTTGGTGTCGTAATCCGTATTTTTGGGAAGATACAATTCACCACGGATCTCTACTTCACCATTGGAAAAAGAAATACTCTCTTTAATATCTTCCATATATTTTGCGATGTGGCTGATGTCCTGACCTACAGCACCATCTCCACGAGTCGCTACATACTCAAGTTTCCCATTATTGTAATGGCATGCCGCAGATAAACCGTCGATCTTAGGCTGCATGCAGTATACCTGATCTTCAGGAAGATCCACTTTTTTGATCCACTTTTCAATCTGACCGATCTGCTTAGCCTTTCCCATTGAGAGCATAGGTATTTTATGAGTAATTTTGCCCGATTTTTTTATTGATGTTTCAAGAGAAATACCCACAGATGAAAAGTAGGCGTTTTCCGGGTCTCTCTCCCTCAAAAAATCTTCTAAATTATCAAACTCCGAATCGGTAATGATAGGGTTTTCACTATTGTAATAAAGCTCACGGGCTTCAATTAGTTTCTTTACAATTTCTTTAATTTCCATAGGGTTATTTTATGATAAATTGTCCGGCTAGGGAATCATTATTATTGAAAATGAATGATCTCTTAGAACTGGTAGGAAATATTTTTTTATAAAAAAAAGAGACTTACCGGAAAAAGGAGGAAAAACCGGTAAGCCCCACACATAAAAAAAATCTAAATCTAGGAGTATATGTTTTAGTCATCATTGCATTGCATATACCCTGTAAAGCACCTAATTAGATAAAAGTTACAAAATATATAAAAAAAAAGAATATTTTTTATTTGACATTTTTTCTACACTACTTTAACAATACTGTAGGAGCTTAAGTAATGTCAAAGAATCTTAATTATCGCTTTGGAGAAAAAATCCGCTTGGTGAGAGAACGACGGGGAATGACTCTTAAGGAAGTCGGTTCTGAAGCCAATGTGAGTGAAAGCCTTGTATCACAAATCGAAAGAAATAAAGTATCTCCTTCGGTAGATACATTGATGGCAATAACTGATGCCCTGGAAATTGATCCTGAATATCTTTTCAGAGATTACAAGAAAAAAAGAAAAATTCAAATAACAGAAGAGAGCAAAAGGAACAGTCTGACGCTCAATGATGTTGTTTATTACCAATTGGCCAGTATTTCCGAAAGAGATTCCAATGCGGTTACCACAAAAATAGAAACAATGCTTATTGAAATTAATCCCGGAGCCCAGAAAGGTGACATTGAATACGGACACCCCGGAAATGAGATTGGAATTATACTCAACGGAACGGGAGAATTGCTCTATGGAACAGAAACATACGATCTGAAAAAAGGAGATAGCCTTTCATTCAGTTCGGATATACCACATATATTGAGAAATAAAGGCACAGAGATGATGCAAGCCATTTGGATCATTACACCGCCGCGTGTATTTTAAGGGAGGAAAATTATGGGAAAAACAATAGCTCAGAAGATCTTTGAAGCACATCTTGTCGATAAACCGTCAGATGAAATTAATGTTATAAAACTCGATGCTGTATTCTGTCATGAAATTACTACACCGATTGCGATCAATGACCTGAAGAAAAGAGGTAAAAACAGAGTATTCGACAGTAGTAAAATAAAGGCCGTTATCGATCATGTTACACCTTCAAAAGATTCAAAAACAGCTGAACAGGCAAAAATAATGAGGGACTGGGCTCGAGAAAACGATATCAAAGATTTTTTTGATATTGGTGAGAATGGCGTCTGTCATGCCCTCTTTCCTGAAAAGGGATTTGTCAGACCTGGATACACCATTATTATGGGAGATTCCCATACATGTACCCATGGTGCCTTCGGAGCATTTGCAGCCGGTGTAGGAACAACAGACCTCGAAGTGGGAATCCTCAACGGAGTTTGCGCCTTTAAGACTCCAGAGACACTGAAAGTGGAACTGACAGGTACTGCCGCAAAGGGTGTCTATGCAAAAGATATAATACTTCATGTTATTTCCATTCTGGGAGTCAACGGTGCAACAGACAATGTTATTGAATTCACAGGTCCCGTTATAGAATCACTTTCTATGGAGGAGCGAATGACTCTCTGCAATATGGCTATTGAAGCCGGGGGTACTTGCGGAATATGTCCTCCCGATCAGGTGACAGTAGACTATTTATGGCCTTTTATTTCAGGAGATTTCTCCTCTAAAGAGGAAGCTCTGAAAGATTATGTGAAATGGGCTTCTGACAAGGACGCCGTTTTTTCAAAAACGATCGCTGTTGATATTACAGATCTGACTCCTGTAACGACTTATGGATTCAAACCGGACCAGGTTAAAACTGCAACAGCAATGTCCGACACAAAAGTTGATCAGGTGTATATCGGAAGCTGTACCAACGGACGGATTGAAGATTTGCGTGAAGCTTCTAAAGTCCTGAAAGGTCAAAAAGTTTCTCCTTCTGTAAGGGGTATTCTGGCTCCGGCTACTCCCGATGTCTACAGGGCCGCACTTAAAGAGGGAATCATTGAAATTTTTATGGATGCCGGCTTCTGCGTTACAAATCCCACATGCGGAGCATGTCTTGGTATGAGTAATGGAGTTCTAGCAGGTGGAGAAGTTTGTGCATCAACCACAAACAGAAACTTTAACGGGCGAATGGGTAAAGGTGGTGTTGTTCATCTGATGAGTCCTGCAACAGCAGCGGCCTCAGCAATTACCGGTTATATTACTGATCCGAGAAAATACATCTAAAAGGAGATTTTTATGAAAGACTTTAACGGAAAAGTACTTTTTCTGGACAGAAACGATATAAATACAGATGAAATAATTCCAGCACGATATCTCACTGAAATTACAAAGGAAGCTTTAAAACCCTTTCTTCTTGAAGATTTGAAACTTGATGGATTTGATGTAGAAAAGGACATTGATGATACAAATGTTATTATCACCAGAGAAAATT
This sequence comes from Spirochaetaceae bacterium, assembly GCA_016744925.1. GTDB lineage: Bacteria > Spirochaetota > Spirochaetia > DSM-2461 > DSM-2461 > Spirochaeta_F. Next base: position 7,984 of record JADGDJ010000129.1, on the reverse strand, counting down.
TCGGATGCGGTTCTTCCAGAGAACATGCACCCTGGGCTTTGGAAGTCAACAATATCAACATTGTCATCGGAGAAAGTTATGCGAGGATATTCAGACAGAACATGTTCAACTGCGGAATGATGGCCGTAACTCTTGAAAAAGAGATCGTAGATAAACTGTTTTCCACTTTCAGCGGCTCCGCAACGACTGTCTCGACGGATTTCCAGAATGGGATATTTTCATTCAGTGGCGGTGGTAAACAACTGGAAATTCCATTTTCGATCTCCAGTTATGACAAATCTCTTGTAGAAGCCGGTGGTTGGGTCGATTACGCTGATACACATTACAAATAACTAATTATTCAAAAGGGGGCTGTTTTCAGCCTCTTTTTTTATCTTCGCATTTTACTCACCAATAGGCTTATAATTACAGTATAAATCCTCAATAAAGGAGTTTTTTCTGCACGAGGCATCGGTCGCAAAAGACGTCATGGATATTATTCTGGAAACTATCGCTGCCGATCGATCATTAAGCGGAAAAACTGTAAACACCATACAATTCAGCCAAAGTTATCCCCCCCTTGTCCTCTCTGACTCATTTGAATTCTACTTTGAAGAAATGATAAAAGGAACTGTCCTCGACGGAGCCCAATTGATGTTCAGAGAGTCGGAAAAACATGGGTTTTTCATAGATTCTATCGAAGTTGATTAAAGTGGAGTGCCAATATGGAAATTAAGATTTTTAAAGATGTGATGATTAAAAACAATGCCATCGGTGAGGATAACCGAAAACTCTTCAACGAACAAAAAGTATTAGTTCTCAATCTGACAAGTTCTCCCGGTGCAGGGAAAACGACTCTTATCGAATCAACCTTAAAACTGATTAGCAACAAAGTCAAAGCCGCTGTAATAGAGGGAGATCTTTATACGAGCCGCGATGCAGAGAGACTTGAGGTTTTCAAAATTCCATTAGTTCAAATCAATACCGAAGGCGGATGCCACCTCGATGCCCGTCAGATTCATCACTCAATAAAAGAACTATCATTAAATGAATTGGATATTCTATTTATCGAAAATGTTGGAAATCTGGTATGTCCCGCGGAATTTGACCTGGGAGAGCACAAAAGAGTCCTTCTCTACTCGGTGACAGAAGGTGATGATAAACCGGCAAAGTATTTAAATATGTTTCAGGCGGCTGATCTGATTCTCATCAATAAAATAGAACTGGCTGAGCTCTGCCGTATTGATCTCGAATATGTAGAAAAAGAAATACATAGAATAAACCCTACAGCAGAAATATTAAGAATAACAGCTCTCGATGAGAGAACGTTAGAAGATTGGATACAATGGTTGAATAAAAATGTACAGATGAGAGAGAGACCGGATGAGAGTCGGAATTGATATTGAAGGGATTGTTCAAGGTGTCGGATTCAGGCCAACAGTCTACCGTTACGCAGAGGGTAACAATCTTACAGGATTTACACTAAACACTGCAAAAGGTGTTCATATTCAAGTTCAAGGTGAAAGCGACAGGATAGAATCCTTTATCAATCAGCTGCAAACTAATCCGCCTGTTGCGTCGAAGATAGATTCTTTTATTATTAAACAGGTCGATGATGCTCGCTTTGAAAAAGGTTTTACCATACGCCACAGCGAATTTATAGGCTTAACAAAATCAGCGGGAATTTCTCCAGATCTGGCAACTTGTCCGGATTGTCTTGTAGAAATTTTTAATAGCAAAAACCGGCGATTCGGCTACCCTTTTACAAACTGTACCAACTGTGGCCCCCGTTTTACAATTGTACGGGACAGACCATATGACCGAAAATTTACAAGTATGAACTCATTTCCCCTTTGTCCTGACTGCTCTACAGAATTCACTGACCCGAAAGACAGAAGATTTCACGCTCAACCCAATGCCTGCACGAGCTGTGGTCCTGAACTGAAATTAATACTTTCCGACAAAAGAGAATTCAAAGAAGACAATCTCATTTTTCAAACAACAGAACAATTAAAGAAAGGAAAAGTTGTAGCGATTAAAGGATTGGGAGGATTCAATTTCGCCTGTGATCCACACAACATCCCCGCATTGGAACATCTTAGAAATGTCAAAAACAGACCCGACAAAGCCTTTGCCCTGATGATGAAAGATATTAATGAGATTCGAAAATACTGTGACCTGTCAATATGGGAAGAAGAAGCTCTCCTGTCCCCTTCGGCACCTATTGTTTTACTGCGAAAATTGAATAATCTATTGGATAGAGTCTCTCCAGATAATAACTACCTGGGGATAATGCTGCCCTATACGCCACTCCATCATCTTCTCATGAGCGAAATACCCTTACTGATAATGACCAGTGCCAATAAAAGAGATGAACCATTGGCAATCTCTGATGAAGAGCTCCAGTCTTTTATGGATGATAAGATTATAGATTGTTATCTCACTCACAACCGCGAGATTATCCACCGTTGCGATGACTCGATAGTTCATTTTCTCGGGAACCAACAGATGTTTATCCGACGATCCCGTGGTTTTGTACCTGCGGCTCTATCTGTAAAAAATCATTCTGAAAAAACAGTGCTGTCTCTGGGAGCAAATCAAAAAAATACTTTTGCCCTCTCAACGGGGAATTCCATCTTTTTATCCCAGTATATAGGAGATCTGACAGATTTCCGTAATTACAAATATCAGAGTGAACAGATAGAAGATTTCTCAAGACTTCTCAATATTGATCCTCAGGAAATTCGCTGTGATTCTCATCCCGCGTATGAAAATTACCGAGAAGAAGCTCTTCATATTTATCATCACCACGCCCACATGCTCAGTGTCATGGCCGAATACGACCTTAATGGATCCAATGTTCTGGGAGTTATTTGTGACGGAACAGGTTATGGTACCGATAAAGCTGTTTGGGGTTTTGAGTTTTTAAATATCCCCCCCAATAACAATCGTTTTAAAAGGCTCGCACATCTGGATTATTTCCCCCTGCCGGGAGGAGAAAAAGCGATGAGAGAAATAGATAGAATTGCTATAGCTCTTGTCCAAAATGAAGAGAGACTGCCCTTTCCATCTGAACGTATTAAAGAAATAAAGACCTTAATAAATGAGAATATTAACACACCTCAAACATCGTCACTGGGCCGTTTATTTGATGGAATAGCCGCATTAACTGGAATTACGGAACTAGCTGAATATGAAGCCAGAGGGGCCATTATGCTCCAGAGAGAAGCTGAATTACAATTTGATGAAACAGCCGAACGCTATTTAGTCCAATTGATACAGGAGGATGCCCTCATAAAGATAGCTTATGAAAATCTTATTGAAAATATTCTCATGGACATGGAAAATTCTAAAGAACTGTCTCTCATAGCCTGGAAGTTTCACAAATGGGTCGCTGAGTCGATTATAGAAGTTCTAAAGCTTCTACATTTTGAAAAGGTGGTACTTTCGGGGGGATGTTTTCAGAATCTATTAATTTTAAAAATGGTTACGGCACTATTAGAAGAAAATCACTATGATTATTATATAAACACTCTTGTTCCACCCAATGACGGCGGAATAGCTCTTGGTCAGGCTTATTATTAAGGAGGAGTCCTATGTGTCTTGCCACACCAGTTAAAGTGATCGAATTACTCACAGAGAATACTGCACTGGTAGAAAAAGGTGGAGTGCGCTTTTCAGTGTCGACTTTACTCTTTCCCTCTCTCGAGTTAGGTAATTATGTTCTGGTTCATGCGGGTTTTATCATTCAGGAAATAGATACGGTAGAAGCTCATGAGAGAATTGAAATGATCAACCAGTTGTACAAGGACAACCCATGAGTGTAACCAAAGAGAAAATTCAGTGGATCCGAAGTCAGATATCAGTTCCTGAAGGCAAAACGATAAAACTGATGGAAGTCTGCGGAACCCATACGATGAGTATAGCATCCCATGGAATTCGCACTTTCCTACCAAGAGAGATTCAACTGATAAGCGGACCGGGATGCCCCGTTTGTGTGACCTCTCAGGATGATATTGAAAAAGCGCTTATTCTGGCCAGAAAAAAGAATGTTTTAATCGTTACTTTCGGCGATATGATTCGAGTGCAGTCAGGTCATGATAAATTGGAAAACTATAACAATGTTCAGGTTGTCTACTCTCCCATGGAATCTCTAAAACTGGCAGTACAACATCCCGACAAAGAAATTGTTTTTATTGGTGTCGGTTTCGAAACAACAGCTCCATTAATCGCATCGACAATTATAAAAGCGAAAAAGAATCAAATCAGGAATTTTTCCACACTCTGTATGCATAAAACTATCCCAGAAGCTCTAAAATTAATACTTTCTGATAAAAACTCTTCTATAGACGGACTGATATTACCGGGACATGTTTCAGCCATAACCGGATCTCAGTATTTCGGCTTTATGGAAGAACTCAATACTCCGGGAGTTATCACCGGTTTTGATGCTCTGGGTATTATGGAGTCGATTTACCTGCTCTCTCAATTAATCGGTGAAAATAAAAACTCGATTCTGAACAATTATCAATCTGTCGTAAAAAAACAAGGCAACCCAAAGGCTATGAAATTGTTAAAAAGCGTCTTTTTACCATCTGATTGTTACTGGCGGGGCATAGGAGAGATAAAAAGTAGCGGACTAAAAATAAGAGAGAAATATCATCAGTATGATGCCCAGGAAAAATTTAATATTGACGATCTCCATATTGATGAACCGGAAGGATGTCTCTGCGGAGAGATTTTAATGGGAAAAGCCAATCCCCTTCAATGCAGACATTTTGGTAAAAAATGTACACCATCACAGGCAGTCGGCCCTTGTATGGTTTCTTCCGAGGGAACCTGTGCCGCATGGTATAAATATGGAAATAGATAAAATTAGCCTGACCCATGGATCGGGTGGAAGACAAATGCACAAACTAATTCACGAATACCTTGTATCACAACTCAAAAACGGGATTCTTGAAAAACTCGATGACAGCGCCCTTTTGGATAATCATAAATCGGGAAAACTGGCCATGACAACCGACAGCTATGTGGTCAGCCCCCTCTTTTTTAAAGGAGGAGATATAGGAAGACTCTGTGTCTGTGGAACAGTGAATGATCTGGCGACAAGTGGAGCCGAAGCGGCCTATCTCTCTTTGGCATTTATTCTGGAAGAAGGATTTCCCCTGTCAGATCTGAAAAAGATCATCGATTCCATTAGCCAAACAGCTTTAGAAGCTGGTGTAAAAATTGTTACAGGAGATACGAAGGTCGTAGAAAAGGGTAAAGGTGACGGAATCTACATAAATACCTGTGGTGTCGGTTTTATCCCTGATGGAGTACACCTTTCAACTTACAATGGTCGAAAAGGTGATTTGATCGCCGTGACCGGCCCCATTGGAAATCATGAAATTTCCTTAATGCTCACCAGGAACTTACTGACATTTAATGCAGATATTCACAGCGATGCCGCACCCCTCAATAAATATGTCTCCAGGCTTTTAAAACTGACTGATGGAATTAAAACGATTAAAGACCCCACGAGAGGAGGATTGGCTTCGGCTCTTGTGGAAATTGCCGAGAACTCAAACTGTGAAATAAGAATTGAAGAAGAGAAAATCCCTGTAGATAAGGATGTACAGGCTGTCTGTGATCTTACGGGACTGGATCCTCTCTATCTGGCAAATGAAGGCAAATACATCATAGTCTGTTCCCCGGAAGCAAAAGAGGCCGTTCAGTCTATTTTTTCAAATCTTTCTTTTATGGGAGAAATCACAGGATTCCAGGAAAAAGGACGGGTGTTAATGGAAACAAGCTCTGGGGGATTGAGGAAAATAGGAATGCTGGAAACGACACAATTGCCCCGGATCTGCTGATTACTATTTTAGATTTGCTGCAAACCTTCTTTTTTTACACTGAATTTGAAAATTTACCATTTTTTTGAATACAGTCATCAATCCTTCTACATTCAGACTGGCATCACAAATCCCTGAGTTTTGAAGTTCCTTAATGAGATAATAGGAACATTCAATTGTAGAGAGGCAATAATCAGCCGGCTGGGTTTTTATTAAAAATTCAGACCTATATTCTCTTCCGAACGTCAGTCTGGGCAATTTCTGAAGCCCGGGACTTCTAAACATCATTTTTCGGGCCATAACCCAGGTCGCATCAATGATAAAAATCATGAGTTTACGCCCTTGTATCTCATCTTTAAAATTGAAACTCTCGGCAGAAACAGCCATCTCTCCCGGATACAACATCATAGGGTAATAATCGGGATTGGAAATTAATTCCCGAATCCGAAGATTGTCATCAAAAGTTTTTCCAATAATAATTTCAGATCCACTTAAGGAGAGACTGGCAAGACGACCAGTACCGGTTCGCTGCTTGTAAGCCTCGTGAGGATGCATGAGATAAATGAATTTGACACCGGAATAAACGGGCCTTATATGGTCACAATAGCAAGTATGGACAGGCCTCAAACAGCTGGTGCATCTTTCCGACATAATCCTATTCTACGTGATTCAATAGAAACAGGCAATGTATTTTGATTTAGTTATACTATCTACCTGAGAGGTATCAGTCACCACAGAGGTTAATCCTGCAGGTCCATATCTCATGGCTTTAACATAAGATTTATCTTTTCTTGACGCAATAAATAAAAGACCATAATATCAGACTTGATAACGATCCCGGGAATTACTATCTGGGAAATTCACACAAGAGAAGGTCTTAATAATGATGTATACCAGGGATGAAAAAATAAAAACACTAACGGAAGCACTTCAGGAACCGCGGAAGCATCGCGATATGCATCAGGCGTTAAAACCGATGGAAAATTACAGCTCGACTCCCGGAGCACCAAATGAGCAACCTTTAAGCTTCTGGGCTTCCTGGAACCTGAAAGACCGCCCCCGCAGGGTTGCACTTCTTCTCGATGATTGTCAGGAAGATTATCGGCCTTATGCCAGCGGAATTCTTCCGAATCTCATGAAGCTGGTGAACATTTTCAGGGAATCCCAAGTAAAAAAAGATGGAATCCGCATTATGTGGAGTGCCTGGACCAGGACGTTCGACGACGGTATAAGCAATGCTATGGATCGATGGTACGGTTCCAAAGGCTTTCGTCCAGAGAATCCGGAAAACGCAGTCTATATTTTTAATGGAGCACCGGGGATGAAACCCCTGTCGGAAATTGCCCCAACAGAAAAAGAGGTTTCCGACGGTTGGTTCTACCATGGAAAACATCTGGATATGTTCTGGACTTATGATGAGAACGGCAACTCCTATCTGGATGAAAAACTAAAAAAAGCCGGTATCGATACTATAGTTCTGACAGGCCTCTGGACAGATGAATGTATACTCGCTACCGCCTACGCCGGAAGCTCTCGTGGTTATGATGTTGTGATCGTTGGTGATTCTGTCGCTACGGCTACATCAAATCAGGAGATGGCTCTGAAATTAGCAGGTGGTACTATCGCTAAAGTAGTGTCAACCGATGAAGTGCTAAACTACATGATGAATGATTTTCAAACAGGAGAACCGGGTGCAGTAAAAGGGACAAACCACCCGGATGGAAGAAAGGAAGACTGATTCCTAACTACCCTATTCCCTCTGTTCCCGCACTAAACATGCACCTGGGAGAATGTTTAGTGCAGGCCTTCGCCTACAGTTAGTCAATTACCGCTATAAAAAAATATCAGGGGTTAATACCTATTTAATATTTATCTTTATAATACTTCGTTTTATCAATTGTTTATCTTACCGATTGCACCTATGATGACACCTAATATTTTTTTTAAGAGGTGATATATGTCAGAAGGTACAGTAAAGTGGTTTAATTCAACAAAAGGATTTGGTTTTATCGAACAAGTAGGTGGAGATGATCTATTTGTTCACAAAAACGAAGTTCAGGGTAACATCAATGAAGGTGATAATGTTGAATTTGAAATCGGTAACGGCCCAAAAGGTCCATGTGCTACAAACGTAAGAAGAATTTAATCCGATAAAGATTAATATAATA
>JADGDJ010000128.1 GCA_016744925.1 Spirochaetaceae bacterium | reverse complement strand
AGCAATGAGGTCACACCCGTTCCCATCCCGAACACGGAAGTTAAGCTCATTTGCGCCGATGGTACTGCAGTTTTCTGTGGGAGAGTAGGTCGTCGCCAGGCTTTTTTATTTATAATCAATAACATATTCCCTTAAATCTATTTGTAACAAACGAAGTTTGCTGAACGTCGCCAGGCTTTTTTTTGCCCAAATCTTTTTACAGAATAAAAAATCACACTTTTTTACCAAACCTTTTCATAATAAGTGAAGCGGGAGAATATTGTTCCCGGGGGATGTATTTGAAATAGATCCTTATGTTTTTTAATATCTAAGATCTTGAATTATTGTAAAGTCGGCAATATATTGGATCTCATGAAAGTACGATTGTCAATTTTACTAATACTCTTCCCTGTTTTTCTCTATGCTCAGGCTGTTAGTTTTCAGGTCCCCTATTTCGAGCAGGGCAAAGATTCGGTTTGGGCAGATGAACTCCTGGGGAATAATTCTACTGTAACAATCAGAACATTTGGATGTGCCCTCACCTGTATCTCAATGGTGACATCTCATTTCAGTGATGACGAGTATACCCCTTCAAGTATGAACAAATGGCTCCAGAAAAATGAAGGCTTTCAAGACGGCTGGGAAGGTGAATTGTATCTGGGGGAAGTTAATCTGAACTGGCCTGCACTGGGACGGTTAGAGTCGGGTTATGTGTATACGCGGCATGATTGGAAAATGCAGGCTGCGGATCTTGTTCTTATCAGATACTATCTGGATAAAAAAATACCTGTTATAGCAGAAGTTCTCTACAGAGGGGCTCCCCATTATGTAGTGTTGAACGGTTACGATTCAGAAGGTTTTTTTATGAATGACCCAGAATTCCCCGATAGGCACAGGATGGAAGAGGTGTATAATATATCAGATAAATGGGGCTCCGGTCCTTCTCGGAATATATACGGAATAAGAGTACTCTATCCGGCTGAGACCTGATCACCCTTTGAACCATCTTCACTCTTATGGTAATATTAGAGATATGAGTACAATCGCTGAAAATTTAAAGAACATAAAAGAAATCGTTTCAGAAACTGCAATCAAGTGCGGTCGTGATCCCCATGAGATAACCTTAATGGCAGTCAGCAAAACAAAACCAATGGAGATGCTGATAGAGGCATATAATGCAGGAATGCGTCTATTCGGGGAAAACCGTGTCCTGGAAGCTGTTGAAAAAAGGAAAGAATTGCCTTTAGATGCTGAAATCCAGTTGATTGGCCATTTGCAGAGCAATAAGACAAAAGCATCTGTGGGAAATTTCAGTTGCATACAGTCTGTTGACTCCCTGAAGATAGCCCGCAAGATCAACAAAGAAGCGGAAGATCAGGGAATTGTTCAAAAAATACTCATTGAATTAAAAACTTCAGAAGAAGAGAGCAAAAGTGGCTTTTCCAGCGAAGATGAGTATTATGAATCATTGGAAGAAATAATGTCTATGAATCATATCGAGGTGCGGGGCTTGATGACTATCGCACCATTTGTCGACGATGATGTAATTGTAAGAAGCTCTTTCAAGAAATGTCGACTTGTTTTTGAAAAGACAAAAAAAATGTATCCCCATAAGAAGCTTACAGTTCTCTCCATGGGCATGTCTGGTGATTTTCCTCTAGCTATAGAGGAAGGGGCTACTTTAATTCGTGTGGGAAGTTCGATTTTCGGTACTAGATATTGAAAAACAAACTAATATCATTGATAATCCTGATCTCAATCTGTTCTACTCTGCTTATGGCTCAGGAACAGGATGATGTAGTCATTCCCTATAAACTTGAGGAGTTTCCTCAATGGACATTGGATTTAAGGCGTGCTGAGATTGTCACTGTGGGATCATTTCCTCTGTCGTTTATGCTGACGGCCTTAGCCTATGACTTTGTACAAATGGCATCGACAGGATTTGATGGATCTGTTTCTTTCGGGTCGAGCCGGGGACAGGATGATATTAAAAAATTATTGATTATTTCAGGCAGTGTTTCGCTGGCCATCGGATTGACTGATTTTATCATTCATCAGGTCAAGAGATCTAGAAGTGAAAAAGAACAAGAGGAACTTGATGAACAGAGAAAAAATAACAGTGAGCCTCCCGGGCTCTCTGAAGATGAGAGTAGATAAATATATTTCCGATAACGATATAATAAGTAGAAGTCAGATTAAAACGAGAAAAGCCAAAGTTTTTCTCAAGGGTACTGAAATCAAATTTTCCCGTAAAATAACCAATAATGATGAAATAGAAGTTGAGTGGGAAGATCCTGCGCCTATGGACATCGAACCGGAAGAATTGCCTTTGGATATAATTTTTGAAGATGAAAATGTTATTGTTCTCAATAAAGCCCAGGGGATGGTTGTTCATCCTGCGAATGGTAATTATACGGGTACCTTAGTTCAGGGATTGCTCTATTATGTCAAAAACTTGAGTTCACAATTTAATAACGAGCTGGAAAGACCGGGAATAGTACATCGGCTGGACAAGGATACCTCGGGAGTTATCATTACGGCTAAAGATCCCCGAACTCATGATTTTTTGTCCAACCAATTCAGAGATAGAACTAATGAAAAATTTTATCTGGCTATTGTCCGTGGTTATCCACCCAAACGGCGGGGAACTATAGATACATTTATCACAAGGAATCCCGGTGATAGAAAAAAATTCGTTACCCATGAACGGGAGGGAAAACGGGCAATCACAGAATACCGTGTCTTGAGAAACTGGGATAAGTACTCTCTTATGGTTTTAAAGCTCAAAACCGGTCGAACCCATCAATTGCGAGTGCATATGATTCATATAGGATGTCCTATCATGGGAGATCCTATCTATGGTAGACGGGACAATAAGTATCCTGAATCAACACTTATGCTCCATGCCTGGAAACTGAAAATCCAGTTGCCCGGGAGTGATGAGTTGAAAGAATTTAAGGCATCAATTCCTTTGAGATTCAAAAAAATTCTGGGAAAAATATCATCAAATTCTATCTGACGGTATCTAAGGGATTGTAGAGGTTTTCATTGATCTCCCTCTCAGCCTGAATCGTAGAGGGGGGACCGTGACCGGGAAGGACTATGGTTTCACCATCGAGAGAAAGAAGCCTCCTTTGAATTTCATTCTGCATATTTGTATGTGCGAAGGAATTAATAGGAGTTCCTAAATAGCCGGAAGTGAAAATATCACCGGTGAACAAAAGGTTGTCTATTTTAAAAACAAGACTGTCTGTACTGTGACCTGGTATTTCGAAAAAATCCACATCAAATCCGGAGATGTTGTATCTCTCTTTATCGGACACCATTTGCGTCATCACATTTTCCACTTTCCCCAGAGCTGCATAAACTTTTGAGTTATATACTTTTAGGGTTGTACTTACACCCTTGGAATGACTGCTGTGGGAATGAGTGAGAATTATAGAATCAATGTAATAATTATTGCCCTCTATTAAATTGAGAAGTGGAACTTCAAAGCGTCCGGGATCTATCATGATAGCTTTTCCACCATCAGGAGGACCTATGATATATGTGTTTGCTCTATTGGCGTATCCGTAATACATTAATAGTTTCATTACTGTCCCTTGCTGAATAATGCTTCTTCGATATTAGAGTATTTAAATTTAATTTGCTTTCTATCAGAACCGGAAAAATCAGTTCGCTTCAAATTACAATCGACAATTTCCAGTCTCATGAGGTTTGAATTGACAAATCGTGTCATATATAGATCGGAATCACTGAAATCTGTATTGGATATTTCAGAACCGTTGAAGTTGGAATTTATAATTTCAGAACCGGAGAAGTCAGAATTGCTGATTCTCGCACCGACAAAAACTGTATTGGCAAAATCGCATTGACTGAAATCCACTTTATCCATATCTGTAAAATCAAAAAAAGTAAGAGAAAATCGGGATTTGCAAAAAATAACACTGTTGAAGCTGCAATGAGAAAAGGAGCAGTTAATGAACTCTTTTTCTGATAGGTCCATGGATTCAAAATTAATATAGGCGAAACTTCTGTCTTGAAAAATCCTATTCTTTTGAATTTCAGCATAGATGTCATTTTGTAATAAATCAATATCTTCGATGTGTTCACTGCACATTGTTGAATTGGCGATGCAAATTGAAGTGCAGGTCTCTGTATAACATTTTTTTAACGTAAACATAAAATAAAACTAATTCATATTTACCCTCACGATCAAGTACATTTTCTCAGCTTGAAGATTGATACACATTACTTAACCATGTAATATATCATTAATGAGTAAAAATGCACCAATAGCATTTATAGATTCCGGTGTAGGTGGGCTTCCATACCTTCAATGGGTAAAGGATAAGCTGCCTCTTGAGAATTTCTATTATCTGGCTGATTCAAAGAATTTTCCCTATGGGGAAAAGAGCCAGAGTGAAATTGTTGACCTGGTACTAAATGCAGTAAAACAACTGAACAGTAAAGGGAATCCCAAATTACTGGTCATAGCCTGTAATACGGCTTCTGTCACTGCCCTCGATTCTGTGAGGCGTATTTTGAATATACCCGTTGTGGGAGTTGTCCCGGCTGTAAAATCCGCAGCAGAACTTAGTGAAAATAAACGGATAGGTGTTCTGGCAACTAAAAGAACTGTTCAGGGGGCATATCTGCAGGATTTAATTAAAGATTTTGCACCTACTTGTCATGTTGAAAAAGTCTCGGGGAGCGGAATTGTCAGATTTGTTGAAAATGATTACTTGAAATCTGATAACCTTCGGATAAATTTAATCATAGAAGATGCTGTTCTGCAGTTCCGGGAAGCCGGTGTTGATACAGTTGTTCTTGGATGTACGCATTTTATTTACATTACTGATCAGTTGAAAAAACAAATGGGTGAAAAGATTAGAATTGTCGATTCCAGAAATGGGGTCGGTAGACAAATTATTCATATACTAAAAGAAAATGATCTGTTTTCTGATAATAAGACTGATGATTGTTTTTATTGCACAGCCGAATCTTCTGCCGAATCGTACAGACTTTTCGCTAAAATGTTCGGATTAGAATACTGCGGGGTAATTGCTTAATATGAAAGGTACAGTTCTTTTTGGAATGAACAACATTTTTAATGTTCTTCCTATAAATGGGGATGATCCCTATGAATGTCGTATAAAAGGGAAAATTCTGAAAGATTCCATTGGAGCTTACAATCCTTTGGCTCCGGGAGACATCGTCGATATTGAAATTGACTCCCACAATGAGGGAAAGGGGATGATTTTGTCCCGCGATGAAAGGAAAAATTATTTTTCCCGGTGGAACAAAAAACGGAAATCCCCACAGACTTTAGCGGCAAATCTGGATTTACTCATTTGTGTCTCCTCTCCGGAGATCCCCCCGTTCAGACCCCGATTTATTGACCGTGCTCTAATCTCTTCAGAAAGAGGAGGAGTCAAACCACTAATTGTCATGAATAAGATAGACCAGAAAATTGATGCCATGGTGACTGACCGCCTGAATGATTATGAAAAACTTGGTTTTGAAGTTCTATACTGTTCCGCAGAAACCGGTAAGGGTATTGAAGAGTTAAAACAGCGTCTTGATGGAAGTACCGTGGCTTTCGTCGGCCAGTCAGGAGTAGGTAAATCAACCATACTCAATTTAATTGAACCAAAAATCATGCAGAAGACTGCCGAAGTATCTCAAAAATATTCCCGCGGCAAACATACAACATGTTACTCCATTCTCGTCGATATTTCTGAAGGTGGTAAAATTATTGATACACCGGGTGTCCGTGAACTGCTTTTATACGATATTGAAGAGCTTGAACTTCAAGAGTATTTTCCTGAATTTGAAGAGTTCTTCGGAACATGTAATTTTAGCAGTTGCACACATATCCATGAACCGGGATGCTCTGTACTTGAAGCTCTAAAGCAAGGAAAAATTCACATCGACCGCTATGAAAGTTATATAAGGATAATGGATGAGCTGAAAAATGATAAATAAATTATTGAAATCTTTCACCATGTGTTTATCTCTATTGCTACTAGTCGCATGTCTTACTTTGGAGACAAATCTCTCTATTGAAAGCAACGGATCGGGTAGAGCTGAATTTCGTTACAATTTGTCAACTTTGGCTCTTGATATCAGTAAGATTGATGAAGATAAAGATATCCTTCCATTTCCCATAACAATAAATGATTTTACACAGTCTGCTTTACCAGCCAGCGGCATCTCTATTCTGGAATACAATATGACAGATGACGGCAGCAGATATTATATAAATAGTGAGGTCGAATTCTCATCGCTGGAACAATTGAGTCTATTTACAGGTATCGAATTTCAAATTGAAGAGAATGGTAGTAATACCCTAATGACAGTTATTGTCTTTGAGCCGTCTCAGAGTGCACCGGTTTCTGAGAAGACACTTAATATACTCAGGAATAAATTTCCTGCAGATTTTTGTTCTTTTCAAATAGGAATTCCAGGAGATATTCTGCGTGTTGAAGGTGCTACTTTTTCAGGCTCAGATGTCTCTTTCAGAATTAACATAGGAGAACTATTGAGCAGTACTGATACTGTCAGTTTTTCTGTGGAGTATCGATAAATGAGACATCCGAAACTTATTGAGTGGGAACATACACTAAAATCAATGTTCGATGACATTGATGATTGCCTGGAAGATAAATACGGAAATCTTTATCCTCTTCACCCGAACCGAACGATTCGGGGAGGAACATCAAACAAAGAGTCCGATGGACTATTCAATGTGGGGTGCGCGTTTTCAGCGGGATACGGTTCAAGACTGGGAAGAGGTTATGTCATTGAAGTACACATGTCCACATTGTCTGAAATCCCTGTGGAGATTAAGAAGATCATTGAAAAAGAAACAGCGGAATTAGTTCGGGCAAAGTTGAAGACCTTTTTTCCGAATAGAGAATTAAATGTTGAAAAAGATGGTAATATCTATAAAATTTTTGGAGATTTATCTCTTGGAGCTCTCTAATGAATAAAAAATATTTTGTGTACTTGAAAAAAAGATTTTGAAGTTGTTTAATTACTAAATAATCGATAATTATTGAATATTATTTATTGATAATTTAAACTTTATGTATGTGTATAAGAGGAGGCCGGTATAATGTCAGTATCATTGGATTTTTTAGTAAAAGTTCTTCAATTGGAACTAATTGAAGTGGAACATGATCTGGAAGGACTCAAAGAGCTTTACTCCTCCCGTCATGATAGCTCCGAAATTACCAATTATGTATTCCTGGAAAATACGGCAGTTCTACAGTCGGAACTCAACGCAATACACACTCTCGGAACACTTCTGAGTGAAATGGTGATCAATAATAATCACACCCCCCATGAACTGCTCAATTCTATCGACGATTATTTTAAAAAAGAAATTAAGGAAAGGCAGTTCTCCCGGGCAATTTATGATTTTACAAAACTAAAAATAGGAAAAGTTTCAAAATATCTGGATATGTAAAGATAACATTATTTATCATGAGAAATTATATACTAACGGCAAAAGCCAGTAGAAAGAGGTTATTTGATGGATGTTCAACTGAAGGAACTGATTGAAAAAATCAAAACAGACGGTGTTAAGAATGCAGAAGAAAAAGCTGCAGAAATAGTTAGGAATGCTGAAATTAAAAGTGCTGAAATTATCGACAATGCGAATAAAGAGGCACAGAAGATTAAAGATTCAGCAAAAACCGAAGCACTGAGATCTGAACAGTCGGGAAAGGAAGCGCTTAAACAGGCAGGACGAGATCTTATTCTCGATGTTAAAGGGCAATTGAATGATATTTTTTCTGAGCTGCTCAAAGCGGGAACTGCTGAAGCAATGACAGGCAAAGCTCTCACTGATGGTATCACTTCTATTATTCAGAACTGGAAAGGTGAAATGGACGATCTTTCAATCCTCATTTCGGAAAAACAACTTTCAGAAATAGACAAAGAGCTCAAGGCCAAACTGGCTAAAGAGATTAAAAGTGGACTTGATGTTAAACCTTATAAAGGTGCAACAGCAGGTTTCAGAGTTTCTGAAAAAGACGGCAAAGCTTTTTTTGATTTTACAGATGAAGTTCTGGCAAATTTCTTATCCCGATATTTAAATTCAACTCTTACAGAAACTATAAAAGGTTAAGGGAGCACACATTGAGTCAGTATTATTATACAATGGCTTCTTTACCAATGCTCTCCTATGATGGATCACTTCATATAACGAGTGATCTTTTTGTGGATTACTGCAGCAGAGAGCTGAATGAAGATGCTATGTTAAAGCTTCTGAACTGCAAAATTTCAATCCCCGACGATGAAGAGTTGCTCCAGGGAGCGGCAAAACACTTCTGGGAGTGGGAGAAGAGTTTAAAAAACGAGTTGGTGAAACTGAGAGCCAAAAAAATGAATTTAGATGAAAAAGACTATATTCATGATGGTGAGATCCTGTTCGGTGTACCTGAAATAGCTCAATCGGCAATGAAAATTGACTCACCCCTGGAAGCTGAAAACTTTCTCAATAGAGAGAGATGGTCAGCTTTAAATGACTTGGGGACGGGCCATTATTTTGATTTCCATGCTTTGGCTATTTATTATCTGCAATTACAGCTATTGGAAAGAAAACAACAGTTTGATGCAGAGAAAGGTTTCGAGAAATATCAGGAAATATACAAAAATATACTTAGTAATGTTAATGAAGATATTACTGTCGGAGATTCTAAATGAAAAGTACTGGAAAAGTAGTTGGTGTAAATGGAAACATGGTTACGGTAAATGTCACCGGACTGGTTTCTATGAACGAAGTAGCTTATATTCTTACCGACGGTAAGAGACTGAAATCTGAGGTAATCCGAATTCAGGGTGATAAAGTTCAGGTTCAGGTTTTTGAAATGACAAAAGGCGTCGGAATTGATGATGACGTTGAATTTACAGATGATATGCTTACAGTTGAACTGGGACCGGGACTTATTGGTCAGGTTTATGACGGATTGCAGAATCCCTTACCAGAGCTTGCAGAAGAAGCAGGTTTTTTCCTTGAAAGAGGTGTGTATCTAAATGCACTCAATCGTGAGCGTGAGTGGGAATTCACTCCTATTGCAAATACTGGTGCAAAAGTTACTGCAGGAGATTCTCTCGGTTCAGTACCGGAGAACAATTTTACACATAATATTATGGTTCCCTTTAACCTACTCGATACTTACACTGTTAAATCCATTAAAGAAAAAGGGGCATATAAACTAAAAGATACGGTTGTAGAGCTTGCCGATGATAAAGGTAATGTATTCAATGTAACTTTAGTTTTTAACTGGCCTGTAAAAAGAGCTATTAAATGTTATGAAGAGCGGCTGAAACCTGTCGATCCTCTCGTCACAAAAATCAGACTGATTGATACATTTCTTCCTGTTGCAAAAGGGGGAACATTTTGTATTCCCGGACCATTCGGTGCAGGAAAAACAGTTTTACAGCAGGCGATGAGTAAAAATGCCGAAGTTGATATTGTTATTGTCGCTGCCTGTGGTGAGCGTGCCGGTGAGGTTGTGGAAACTCTTAAAGAGTTCCCTGAACTACTCGATCCCAAAACAGGCCGTTCACTCATGGAGAGGACAATTATTATCTGTAACACTTCATCCATGCCAGTTGCTTCCCGTGAAGCATCAGTGTATACCGCTGTAACATTGGCTGAATACTATAGACAGATGGGACTTGACGTTATGCTGCTTGCTGACTCCACATCACGTTGGGCTCAGGCCATGCGTGAGATGTCTGGACGACTGGAAGAGATTCCAGGAGAAGAGGCATTCCCGGCGTACCTGGAATCATCTATATCTGGATTCTATGAGAGAGCTGGAATTGTAAAACTTAAAAATGGAGAAAAGGGTTCTGTAACAATATGTGGAACTGTTTCTCCTGCCGGTGGAAACTTCGAAGAACCTGTAACTCAGGCCACTTTGAAAGTTGTTGGCGCTTTCCTCGGACTTTCCAGGGAGAGATCTGATGCCCGTAAATATCCTGCTATTCATCCTTTGGATTCTTGGACTAAATACCCCGGTTTGATCGATGCAGAGCAAACTGCTTATGCCTATGATCTTCTCCGTAGAAGTTATGAAATCGGTTCTATGATGAAGGTTGTCGGAGAAGAGGGAACGTCTACAGATGACTTTATTGTCTATATGAAAGGAGAATTCCTTGATGCTGTTTATTATCAGCAGAACTCCTTTGACCCAGTCGATGCCGCTGTTACCCCGGAACGTCAGGCATTTCTGTTTAAACAGATCATGGAAGTCCTTACGGCAGAATTGGATCTCGATACTAAAGAGGAAGTTCGAAACTGGATTAATAAACTTAGACAATCATTTCTCGATTACAACAGTTCGCAATGGGAAAGTGATGATTTCAAATCCTATGATAAAGAGATAAATAATCTAATTGCAGATAAAAAAGTCGGTATACTGGCAAACGCTGCAAAGTTGATGGAGAAATAGGCATATGAAAAAAGTATATAGTAAAATTGAATCAATCGCAGGCAACGTAATTACCGTCTATGCCGACGGTATTAAATATGGAGAGCTTGCGGAAGTCAGTACGAAATTCGGCAAATCTCTCGCTGAAGTTATAAAACTTGACGGTGGTCTCGTATCACTGCAGGTTTTTGCCGGAGGTCGAGGGATCTCTACAGGAGATGAAATCCGTTTTCTCGGACATCCTATGAAGGTTTCCTTTTCCGATAACCTGATGGGAAGAATTTTCGATGGTTCCGGTGTTCCCCGTGATAACGGTCCCGCACTCAATGAGAACCTTATTACTATCGGTGGTCCTTCGTTCAACCCCGCTAAAAGAATTATTCCTCGAAATATGATCAGAACCGGTATTCCTATGATTGATATTTTCAACTCACTTGTAGAATCTCAGAAACTTCCGATATTTTCAGTTTCCGGAGAGCCTTACAACCAATTGCTGGCTAGAATCGCCATGCAGGCGGAAGTTGATATTATCATCCTTGGTGGAATTGGTCTGAAATACGATGATTACCTTTTCTTTAAAGATACATTGGAAGAGGGTGGCGCATTGAGTAGAACTATTATGTTCATGCATACCGCCTCGGATCCCGTTGTAGAATCACTTATGGTTCCCGATATCTCTCTCGCTGTTGCCGAGAAATTTGCTCTTAAAGGTAAAAAAGTTCTTGTTCTGCTCACGGACATGACAAACTTTGCCGATGCCATGAAAGAAATTGCCATTACTCAGGAACAGGTACCCTCAAACCGTGGTTATCCAGGAGACCTTTATTCGCAGCTGGCTTCCCGATATGAAAAAGCTGTTGATATAGAAGGGGCAGGTTCGATTACAATTCTCGGTGTTACAACCATGCCTGGAGATGATGTTACTCATCCGGTACCGGACAATACCGGATATATCACTGAAGGTCAGTATCTCTTGAAAAATGGTAAAATTGAGCCATTTGGGTCTCTTTCCAGACTAAAACAGCAGGTAAACGACAAAACAAGAGACGACCATCGTGCTCTTATGGATGGTATGATCAAGCTATATGCTTCATACAAGGATTCCATGGAGAAAAAATCAATGGGATTCCACATGTCATCGTGGGATGAAAAACTTCTTAAATATGGTGAAAAATTTGAAGCGGGAATGATGGATCTTTCTGTTAATATTCCTCTGGAGAAAGCACTAGACCTGGGATGGGAAATTTTAAGTGACTGTTTCGCTCCTGAAGAAACAGGACTGAAATCAAGTCTTCTCGAAAAATTCTGGCCTGTAAAGGAAACTGTATAATTTATGGCAAATATAAAGCTGACAAAAAATGAGCTTAAAACTCAGAAAGATGCTCTTAAGATGTTCAGCCGCTATCTTCCGACACTTATCTTGAAGAAGCAGCAGCTTCAGATGGAGATTCGTCTTGTGGAAATGAGACAGAAAGAAGTTGTCGAGAAGAGAAATGCCATTAATGAAGAGTTTAAAACCTGGATCGGAGTATTCGGAGAAGATGTCGGTATCGACGGTTCACTCATTAAAGTGAAATTTGTCAAAACCGAGTCCGGAAATATTGCAGGGGTTGAAATCCCTGTTTTTATCGGAGCAGAATTTGAACCGATATCCTACGATCTTTTTGAAAAACCTTTATGGGTGGATAAGGCTGTAATAAAACTTCAACAGGTAATGCTGTTTGATTTAGAATTGAAAGTTCTCGATAAGCAAATTGAACTTCTTGGGAAAGAACTGAGAACAACTACTCAAAGAGTTAATCTCTTTGAAAAAGTAAAAATCCCGGAGACAAAATCTAATATTAAAAAGATTTCTGTTTATCTGGGGGATCAGCAGACTGCGGCGGTTGTCCGTGGAAAGATCTCTAAAAATAATCTGCTAAAGGTGTCATAGTTTATGATTGTACCAATGAAAAAGGTTCATCTTGTAACTCTCGATTATGTGAAAGAAAAAACATTAATCAAATTGAGAAAAGCGGGAGTTGTTCATCTTGAGAAATCTTTCGGTACCAGTGAAAATCTGGAAAAACTGGAAGTGGAAAAAAATGAGCTTCAAAATGCGATAAATTTTCTCGATATTGATAAGACTATTGAGCAGAGTGAGTTAAAAGATTATGAACTGCATAGTTTAAAAACAAATATACTGGAATTAGGTAAGAATAAAACTGATCTTGAAGATCAGAGAGAAACTCTTACAAAAGAGATTGCCAGGATTTCTATGTGGGGTGAATTTGATCCTGCCGATATAGAAATTCTCAAATCAAGAGGAATAGCCATAAAGTTATACAGTTTGTCAAAAGACGAATTGCTCAAGGTTCCCGCTGAGTTTGAGAAATTTTCCATCGTAAAATCCAAAACAGTCAATCTCATAGCTATTGTCAGTAGAGATGGTTCGTTCCCTGAAGGATTGGACGAGTTTCAATTACCCGAATTCGGTCTTATTGAACTTCGCGATAATCTTAAGACATGTGGAGAAAAATACGATGCTGTTAAAGCAGAATTGAAAAATCTCTCGGTCTATCGAACTGTAATGGAAGATTCTTATGACAAATTGGCTCACGATATTGAGTTTGAACAGTATAAAAGCGGTATGGGTGTTGATGAATCTCTCGTCTATCTTACCGGTTATATTCCTGTCGATAAGCAGGAAAGTCTTAAGGAAGTTGCTTCTGTAGAACAGTGGGCTCTTTCTTTGAGCGATCCTGAAGAGAATGATCCCGTACCTACAGAGGTTAAGAACAATAAGCTGGTGAGCATAATTCAGCCGGTGTTCGATATGCTGGGTACTATTCCCGGTTATCACGAATACGATATCAGTGGATGGTTTTTACTG
>JADGDJ010000368.1 GCA_016744925.1 Spirochaetaceae bacterium | reverse complement strand
CCCAATAATCGGGTGATGAATTTCTGTGCTCATAAGGATCTTTCCACAAGAGGCAAGAACAAAATCAATGTCATTCTGGGAAATTATAGAAATGAGGTCCTTATCAGTATTTAGTAAGAAAGGCGCGCTGCGCTTGAATTGCTCATTGTTCGTGGCTGCGAGTCTCGCCTCTCATACGATGAGTTTAAGGCTTTGAAGCGGTAAAATTAATAATTTTGAGATAATTATGGAGTTTTCTTATGGCAACAACAGGAGAAAAGCCGGGAATCGGTGTTTATATGTGTTTAATTTGTAGTCAGACAATAATTCTTTTTAATGGTGTTGAAACCTTGCCTCCCTGTCCGAAATGTCATGGGAGTGAGTTTCAGCCTTGAGGGGTGTTGGTAAATTTATAGGTGCAGGTTTTGATGAGGCAGAGGACGAATTTTATATGCTAATTATGCATCAAAGATATTTGATTAATAATAAAAAAAATTAGGAAGGGATGTTATGCCAGATGATTTAAAGCGAATAAAACCGGAAGATCCAAAAAAGATTAATGTAAATCAACAATGGGAAATTGATTATTGGACAAAAGAACTCAGTGTTTCTGAAACAAAATTAAAAGTAGCTGTGAAAGCTGTTGGGCCAATGGTGAAAGATGTCAAAAATCACTTAGGAATTAAATAAGGAGGAATTCATGTCAAAAACTGGAGAAAAACCTGGTAAAGGTACATATACTTGTAAAAAATGTGGTCAAACTGTTGTTCTAGATGATAGATCAGACACATTGCCACCTTGTCCGAAATGTCATGGAACTGAATATAGGCCATAGACTGTAAGAACTTGTTTATAAAGAGTTTGAATGGCTTTAAACAATTTATAGCTTTTCTAACTCTGTTTTTGTTCAGGAAAGAAAATAGTTCAAACGTAATAAATATCATAATATGAAGAGTGATGGCATAAGACTTCCGCTTAATTCCTGACTTTTTCTATTGAAACTGCCGGACTTCTGGTTCTCGAGATTTCTATCAGATCTATATTCTTATTTGTTTCAACAGTTGCGTTTTAAAGTAAAAGTCAAAATATCTAAACTATGTTAGATTTAACTTACAAAAATTATGGAGTACTACAGGTGTTTGAACAAACCTTTAAAAATATCGATGATATCCTGCACAAAGATGCCGGTTGCGGCAGTGAACTGGATTACGTAGAACAGACTTCATGGGTATTGTTTTTAAAATACCTTGATGATCTGGAGAGGGATAAACAAACTGCTGCAGAACTGACAGGAAAAACGTATACAAACATAATATCCACCGAATACCAATGGACGGTCTGGGCGGCTCCCAAGCTTGAGTCAGGTAAAACCGATCACAATGCCTTAACGGGAGATGATCTGGTTGATTTTGTAAATGTTGAGCTTTTTCCCTACCTTAAGAAGTTTAAAACTTCAGCTGAACATCCCGATACGATTGAATATAAAATTGGAGAGATTTTCAGTGAACTGAAAAACAGGCTTCAGAGTGGATACAACCTGCGTGAGGTAATCAATCACATTGATGAACTCCGCTTCAGGACTCATGTGGAAAAACATGAAATGAGTCACCTTTATGAAAGTAAGATTCAAAATATGGGGAATGCCGGGCGGAATGGTGGAGAATACTACACACCTCGACCACTGATTAAAACTATCGTCAAAGTTGTTGCTCCAGAAATCGGGAAGACCATTTATGATGGAGCTGTGGGTTCCGCTGGATTCCTCTGTGAAGCTTTTGAGTATTTAAAAAATCCTGAAGAGAGAGGATTGAAACCCCTTACGACGACAGATTCAGAAATATTGCAGAAAAAGACCTTTTACGGAAGAGAGAAGAAGTCTCTGGCGTACATCATTGGAATCATGAATATGATTCTTCACGGCGTTGAAGCTCCCAATATTGTTCATATGAATACACTTGCTCAGAGTCTTACAGATATTCAGGAAAAGGACCGCTACGATGTCATTCTGGCTAATCCTCCTTTCGGTGGGAAAGAAAGGGCAGAAGTTCAGCAGAATTTCCCCATTAAAACGGGAGAAACGGCTTCTCTCTTTTTGCAACATTTTATCAAGATACTCAGAGCCGGGGGAAAAGGTGGTGTTGTTATTAAAAACACTTTTCTGAGTAATACAGATAATGCCTCCGTTGCTTTGAGAAAAGAGCTTCTTTCAAACTGTAATCTCCATACAGTTCTCGATCTTCCCGGGGGTACTTTTACCGGTGCAGGTGTAAAAACAGTTGTCTTGTTTTTTGAAAAGGGGCGAGCGACGCAAAATGTGTGGTTCTACCAGCTCAATCTTAATAGAAATCTCGGTAAGACCAATCCTCTTAATGAGAAGGACCTGGCAGATTTTGTAGAACTGCAGGCTTCGAGGGCCTCAGCCACCGGAGGTCCGGAAACAGCTAATAGCTGGAATCTTGCTATCTCTGATATTGATCAAACAACTTTTGATCTTTCGGCTAAAAATCCCAATACACCCGAAGAAGCTCCTTTGCGGAAGCCGGAAGATATATTGAAAGAGATTAAGGATCTTGATGAAGAGAGTGCGGGAATCCTCGACTCTATTTTGGAGTTGCTATGAGTGATCAGGGATTCTTCCAAGAAAATAAATATTATCGAGATGAAAAAGCTTTTTTTCAAGATGTAAGACAGAAAAGCTACGCACTGCGTAGCTTTTTAGGCTGGACACATCATCGTTTTGCAACTATTGGTGTTCACGTATGAATACTACTATTTTACCTGATGGGTGGGTAAGAATGAAGTTGGGGGAAGTTACTACAAAAATTGGTAGTGGTGCTACTCCTCGGGGTGGGAAAGCAAGTTATAAAACCGAAGGAATTTCTCTAATAAGAAGTATGAATGTTCATGATTTTGAATTTAGAGAAAAGAATCTTGCCTTTATTGATGATGTACAAGCAGAGGCTTTATCCAATGT
>JADGDJ010000367.1 GCA_016744925.1 Spirochaetaceae bacterium | reverse complement strand
TTCTCTCATATATGCTAATAGGACCAATCAGTTATATTTTTTCTCAAAAAAAAATACAGGCTCTTTAATATAGGAAAAAGGGAGTTTTCCCCTTCTCTCCTGCCCTCCTCTCATTGGAAGAGGGCAAGAATCTAAGTTTTATAATATCTGGTTTAAAAAGAGTTTTGTTCTGTCGTGGGAGGGATTAGTGAAAAAGTGCTCCGGAGTACCAACTTCAACAATCTTTCCATAATCCATAAAAATTACACGGTCAGCCACTTCTTTGGCAAACCCCATTTCATGGGTAACACAGACCATGGTCATACCTTCTTTGGCTAAAGTTTTCATCACATCGAGAACTTCACCGATCATTTCCGGATCAAGTGCCGATGTTGGCTCATCAAACAACATGATCTTGGGATTCATAGCGAGAGACCTGGCAATGGCAACACGCTGTTTCTGACCACCGGAAAGATTATCAGGATAAGCCTGTGCTTTATCTGTGATGCCGACTTTTTCAAGCAGAGCCATGGCTATTTTCTCCGATTCTTTCCTAGATCTCTTTCTGACCTGTTCCTGGGCAATCGTTACATTCTGCAATACTGTTTTGTGGGGATATAGATTGAATGATTGAAAAACCATCCCGACCTCTTCCCTGATTTTATTAATATTTGTCTTTTTATGCTTCAGTTCAATTCCGTCGATAATAATCTGCCCGGAATCAATTTCTTCCAGACAATTTAATGAACGTAAAAAAGTACTCTTACCCGATCCCGAAGGTCCAATGACAACGACCACTTCACCTTCTTCAATTTCTGCAGAAACATCAACAAGAGCGTGTACATCATGGGGGGAATGAAATGTTTTATATAAATTTTTTGCACTTATCATCATTGTATTTTTGCCCTCTTCTCAAGATATTTAACAACCAGAGACAGTGGAAATGTTAAAACCAGGTATAATGCCGCCAGAATTAAAAAGAATTCAAAAGTCATCATAGTACTGGCGACAATTTCTCTACTAGCTTTTGTAAGCTCTCGCAATGAGATAATTCCCAAAAGAGAAGAGTCTTTTATAAGACTGATGAACTGCCCCGTCAGTGCAGGGATTGAGATTCTGAATGCCTGAGGAAGTATAATATGAACCATTGCCTGAACATAAGTCATACCGCTCGATCTGGCAGCTTCCATCTGTCCTTTGGGTATAGATTCAATACCACCACGAATTATTTCTGTTACATAGGCACCGGCAAATATACTCAATGAGATAATTCCCCATCCAAGAGGAGGAATAGGAGACATGCCCATCATAGAAAGGTTGTCATTGACCAGAGTACCAACAACGAAATACCAGATGAGAATCTGAACCATCAATGGAGAACCTCGTATTAATTCTACATAAATTGTCGCAAGACCTTTAATTCCGGGATTCTTTGAAACCCTGGCCAGTCCTCCGAATAAGCCGATAATGATACCGAAAATTGAGGAATAGAAACTAATTAAAAGAGTTAATTGTAATCCTTGAATTAGCATTCCAGCTTTAAGTTTTTTTGATTCTGCTAATACTGTTCCAGGAGAGACAAAGTCTCCTCTTCTGAGAAGCAGCTCACTTTCAGGAACTCTAAAGATTTCTATACCATCACCTGTTTTAACTTCTATTACAGCAGTATTATCCAATATTGTTATATTTGATATTTCTCCCCTGGTGTCTGATTTGATAACACCATTGGAAAAAAATCTATCGGGAACTCTATACCACTGCCATGCATAGTCTATCTGCTTTGACGCAGACAGAATCATTAAGATTGACCCGATTATGATAAAGACCAAAGCTGATACACCGATATACCAGGAAAGGTGATGTTTAGCAGTGAAGATTGATTTAATTCTTTTAATCATTATTTACTTCTTTTATAACCAGAGACTGCCTGTGAAAAGCCACAGGCAGCTTCATTGGAATTTTTGGAATTACTCGACTTCTTTCAGCCACTCATCGCTTCTTATCCATTTGTCATAGATCGCATCATATGTTCCGTCATTCTTGATCTGTCTCATAAAGTTATTCAACCAGTTGAGAAAATCCGGATCACCTTTATTGATGGCCATCGCAAGAGGTTCATAAGTAAAAGGTTTTTCGAGGAGGAAGATAGAACCACTTTCGCCTCTCTGAGTCATAAAGAGTTCCATATAAGGTAAGTCATATACAAAGGCATCGGCATTTCCCGAAAGTACTTCCATTGCACCTTCTGACTCTGTTTCAAAAGCTTTATAAGTCGCTTTGGGTATCATACTTTTAACAGCTTGTTCCCCAGTTGTTCCCAATTTAGAAATAACAGTAAATTCTGGACTGTTCAGGTCTTTGTAGCTATTAATTTTACCTGCGAGTTTACTGTTTACAACAATTGCCTGACCGATAACGATGTAAGGCTCAACAAAATTAATTTTAATGTTTCTTTCCTGAGTTACTGTCATCCCGCTCATGATAATGTCGAATTTATCAGTCATCAAAGAGGGTATAATACCGTCCCAGGCCGTGTTAACGGGAACCCATTTTACACCGAGAGCTTCAGCCATTTTTTTACCCATATCAATATCGAATCCTATGAATTCTCCACTTTTATCGACCATCTCAAATGGCATATAACCAGCTTCGAAGCCGTGTCGTAATTCTCCCGAAGCAATTATTTTTTCGAGCGTTGATTGTTTTGTAAGATCCATTCTTACATTTACCTCTTCCGCCTGACTTGACTGACCGCATGATGTGAACATCATTACAAGCCCAAGAAACAGAGTTCCTACGAATGCGAACTTTTTCATTTGATTCTCCTGATTAGTTTTATTTGGTATTTATGAATAGAAACATTATATTATTTATCATATATATGGTCAATTAGACCCTCTCAAACGACACAACCATCTTTTTTGCCATTTTTTTCGATTTTTTTGAATGCCGGCAACAAATAATAGTACAGATATTCGC
>JADGDJ010000127.1:11476-13423 GCA_016744925.1 Spirochaetaceae bacterium | reverse complement strand
TAGTGGAACTGGCAACAACAGATTTCAGTATGAAAAAACAATATGATTTTAAGAATATTCAAATAATCCGGGAATATGAGAGAGATCTTCCTCAAATTCTCTGTGTTAAGTCTCAAATTCAGCAAGTGTTGCTCAACATCTTAAAAAATGGAGCAGAAGCAATGAGCGAACAGAAGAGCAGGGAAAAATCGCCTATATTAACTCTACGTCTGAAAAAAGAGAATAAATCGATCCGCATGGAAATTGAAGATAATGGACCGGGGTTAGACCATGAAACAAAAAACAGAATTTTTGAACCTTTTTTTACAACTAAGCCCGTGGGGATAGGGACAGGTCTGGGATTATCTGTATCCTATTTTATCATAACTGAAAATCACAAGGGAACAATGGAAGTTGTATCATCTCCCGGTGAAGGTGCCAGGTTTATCATTAGACTACCTTTAGAACCATAGTTTTTTCTGCTTTACAGATGCATTTGACATAAGAAACATCATTACCTATTCTATAACAAGGAGTAAATTAATGGAAAACCGCAATATATATAAAATGGATGATTTTCTTATAATCAGTTCATATTTAATGATAATCCCCCTGACAATTCTGGCCTGGCCCTGGCTGAGGAATATAACAGGATACGAGAACCTAACACAGTTTTTTATGGAAGCCCCCTCTATTTTAGGTCCAAGACTAACCATGATGGCTCTCTATCTCTTCGGAGGACTATCTTCCCAATTGATCGGTAGAGTTATTAGGTATGGAGAAAAGCAGAGCCTGGAAATACTCGACACTCTTCAATTTTATAAAAAAACAACCATAGGACAATTATCTTCGCAACTGACCATGTCAGAATCAAAAGTATCATCACTCGTCAAAAAAATGTCCAGGATCTCATCACTGGGAATTTCTTTTGATGGGGAAAATGTCACTATCGGACAAAAAATGGAAGATCCGGCAACAAGAAATTACAACTCCTATAGCAGCCCTTCTATACCCGTCGAGGATGAGATCTCCTCTGAATCTCCTCTCGAGGAGTCCGGGAAATCAGAAAATTTTAATATGAGCTTTAAAGAAGCACTGCTCAATGCGACTTCCGATAAAAATATGTCTGAAGAAGAGCGCAAAGAACAATTTAAAAAAGGACTGACCGGTACTACAGGTAAAAAATTCAATTTCGTTCTCTTTATTATTCTATTCATGACACCGCTCTGGCCGATCGCGCTAATCTATGCCATAAGTTTTGTAGTAAAACAGAAGAAAGCAGCTATGGCAGAGAAAACCTGATTAGTCCTTGGGAAATGGAAAAATTTTTGAGATTTTCAATCGCTCAATCATCTCTTCCATTTCACTATCTTCTGGTTTTATCCGATGTTCTGATGCTGCGGCGAGAATCCTGGGGAGAAGCTTCACATCACCGGTTGTGTTGAGAAAAAATCCTTCTTGAGCCAGAACCCAGTTGACCGATCTCTCCAGATCTCCCTGATCAGTTATCGGTTTATACCATGTGCTGCCCTTCTTCTCACCTTTTCCCCAATAAGAACGGGCAATGGATTTTATGGTCTGTACAGCTATTTTCCGGGAAGTGCAGAGCTCCGTCAGCTCTATAAAATCTCTGCGATATTCCTCATCTGTCATCATGTAATAGTTGTAAGGAAGTAATACAGAATCGAAATCAAACCTCTTGAGACTTTTTAAATGCATTCTCGGAACGATGTATTCATGTCCGGTGATACCGATATAATCGATTATTCCTCTGTCCCGTGCCTCAATGGCAGCTTCCAAAGCACCGCCCTTACCCATGACAGTATCCCATTCATCGGAATCGATCAGACAGTGGAACTGCCAGAGATCGATGTGTTCGACACCCATCCGTTTCAAAGAGTTCATCAATTCATCCCAGGCTTCTTTTTTTGTTCTCTGTCCTGTTTTCGTAGCGAGGAAATACTGTTC
>JADGDJ010000127.1:0-11466 GCA_016744925.1 Spirochaetaceae bacterium | reverse complement strand
ATTTTCAAGTGCTTCCCAGGCCTCAGAATAGGTTCTTTTTTCTGTTTTGGTGGCCAGGAAGAATTTATCTCTATGTTTATCCATCCAAGGACCGATTCTCAGCTCTGCTTCGCCGTAACTGGCTGCCGTATCAATGTGATTCACTCCGTATTGAAGAAGAATATCAAGTGTCGGATCAGCTTCTTTTTGGCTTATCCAACCGAGTGAAGCGGCACCAAAAATAGTCCTGCTACTTTTATGCCCTGTACTACCAAATTCTATTTTATCAATCATACTAATAAGTCTTTATGGAGAATCTCTTAAAAATCAAGAGTGATGATGTAAATGAGGCAAAAAAAAGCCGCCCTCTCAGAGGACGACGGCCTGAGTGGAATAGACTAGTTTCGCCAGTTTCCATGCTGGTTGCAGTATTCTCTGGCAACGAGTGTATCGCTGTATTTAACATAAAAATCAGCTTCCGGTTTATCTCCGGGTTTCAGATATTTTCTCTGGACATAAGTTCCATTGATAATTTCAATCCATTGAATGAAGTGATCTTCCGTCATTGGATGATCAGTTGATCCGACTTTTACTTTAATTCCAGTTTCAGTAGCTTCTATAACGGGAACGTGTTTTTCAACAGAGAAATCTGCCGTCTTTTCTTCTTGAAGCGTCATAGGCTGATTACAGCACACAAGCGTTCCGCCGGAACCATGAGTTATTTCTACTATATTGCCGCAAACATCACATCTGTAAATTTCGAGTCTCTCTCTATTTGCCATTATTTACCTCTTTAGGATCTATTTTTTATGATATTGAAAGATATCATGTCTAAAATGTAATAAATTGGATTACATTTGTAAAATAAAACATGATATTATTTTCCTCCGGAGCGCAAAAAATTGAATAATCAAAGAGCCAGGGTTCTAATAGTGGACGATTCGATGGATCAAATAGACCTTCTGACAGAAATTCTTGTAGATAATTATGATACTGTGAGTGCATTTAATGGTAAACAAGCTATAGAAATCGCTTCAAAATCACCACAACCTGATTTAATCCTGCTGGATATAATTATTCCCGCCCCCGATGGTTATCAAGTATGCTCTATTCTGCAGTCAGATAAACGAACTGCTCACATCCCCATAATATTGACGACAGGATTGAGCGGAAATAATAAATCCCAAGATGATCTGCCTCCCGGCGTTGTTGGATATATCAATAAACCTTACAATATTCGTCATTTGACTACAGAGATACAAAATTGTATTAATTTGTAATTTTTTCACTGCTGAAGATAAGAGATGTGAGAATATGATCCGCCCATTGCCCATTTATTTCTAAATAGGATTTTGCCACCCCCTCTCTTTCAAATCCAAGCTTATCCAATAATTTCCCGCTACGGACATTTGAAGGAATATAGTTTGCCATGATTCTGTGCAATCCTAAATGCCTGAACATATACTCTATGGCAACAGTCAAAATTTCCTGCATATATCCCTTCCCTTCACACTCTTTGGAAATAGAATATCCCAGGAAACAGGCCTGGAAGGGCCCCCGGACTATATTGGTGAAGTTGCAGACAGCGATCACGGCACTGTTATTTTTATCCAGTGCCGCCAATTGAACAGATTGCCCTTCTTCGAAAGAGTTTAAAGCGGAATCGAGCCTTTTTGTCACTTCAGAGACTGAATAATAATCATCTGAACGAAGAGGTTCCCAGCGTGAGAGATGAGTTCCATTTATTTTGTAATAGAAACACATTTTATCTACAAGTTCTTTATTCTGAACAAAAATATCTGTCCTTTCTGTAGTTAGTAATTTATGATTCAAACCTTTTCGATCGCCTTTTTCAAGCTGCTTTCAATTTTCTCTGCAGCCGGTGCAAGCGCGGGGTTATCAACGACAGACATAGCCACTACCGGCCGAATTAAAGCAATATGGGTTTTCTGATCTTTTTCGTATACAGCAGCGTTACAGGGTAGAAGCAATCCTATATTATCTTCTAATTCAACAGCTTCATATGCAGCCTGTGGATTACAAAATCCCAGAATTCTATACTCGGTGTAATCAATGTCTAGTTTTTCTTTAAATTTGGCCTTCATATTGATTCTGGAAACAAGTCCGAATCCCTCTTTTTTCAGCTCAGCTGTCAATCTCTCTTCTGCGTCATCCACAGATAGTTCCACAGTTTTTTCAAAACCATAATCCTGCATAAATAACTCCTTTTCAATCAATTGAACATTTGTGATAATTTAATCACTGTCTTCCAGTTTCTTGTAGTAGCCTGAAGATTCAACTTTTTTCCGATGAGATTATTGGATAATTTAGTTTTTCCATATCCATCGGGACAATATAGATATAAGTGGTCTCCCTGAACCTCAAACGATTCGTTTGAACCTTTAAATGTCTCCAATGATCCAACCAGTCCGGTTAAAGGAGAATTTTCAAGGAATGTTACCAGAACTTTTGTTCCTTCCTTTGCGAGATCCACAGGATTATAGGGATTACACGAGATCAGCTTAAGAATATCTTCTTCTGTCCGAATGAGTACTGTAACATGAAAATCATACTCTTTCTCGATGGCATTTTCTATTTGTTTTTTCAGCTCTGTTATATTCCGGATCTCAGATTCAAAGATCACATTACCGCTTTGTATATAAGTTTTAACATTTTCAAATTCCAGAGATTCAAAAAGTGACTTTAATTCAGCCATTATAATTTTTTTCTGACCGCTTACATTTATTCCGCGTAAAATAGCAAGAAATTTCACAATCCCCCCTTTTGTTGTACTATTTATCATTGTCGTTCTTTAAGTGAGGGAAATCCAGATCATAAAGTTTCCGCGCACAATCGGGACAAATCCCATGACTGAACAATGCACTGGAATGAGATCTCCTGCTATGAGTAAAGTTTTCAAATGATAAATTATTCACATTTAATATTGCCTTTTCCATATATAGAAGTATATATTATGAATATGATAGAAATAACAGATAGTCAAGCTACATTTATAATTGAAAATAACGAGATCCCCAATGAGCTGATAGATAGCTCTGATAAAGTCGCCGTTGTTCTCACACAGGACTGGTGTCCCCAATGGCTCTTTATGAGCAGATGGTTGAAAAAATCAGAAGATAAAGGGGTAAAAACCTTTTATATAAGTTACAACAAAAAAGCCTATTTCAACGATTTTATGAACGCAAAAGAAAGAGCTTTCGGAAATGATCTCGTACCATATGTAAGGTATTACATTAAAGGGAAACTTGTAGATGAATCAAACTATGTCAGTGAAGAACTATTTCATTCCAATTTTCAGTAAGTACAACGATGACCGAATTTAATTCACTTGAAGAGATTAAGCAATTTATAAAATCTGGAAGAATAAGACTAATCTATCTCTCGAGACCAGCCTGTGGAGTTTGTACCGCCATCAAACCGAAAGTCGAGGAAATACTCAGTACTTACAACCAGATGGAAGGTTGTTACGTCAATATGGACAGTATTCCCGAGTCCGCCGGAGAATTCTCCATTTTCACAATTCCCGGAATTCTTATTTATATCGACGGCAGGGAAACAATCCGCGAAGCCCGCTACATTTCTATCGAAGAACTGAGACCTCAGATCGACCGCTTCTACAATATGATATACAACTGATTTTTTTTGTAACAAACCTCCTTTAAATTTGTTATCAGTTTGAAAAGTATTATACTGTTCAAAAATACTTGAAATCACAATCTCATAACAAGGAGAATTCATGATCAGCATACAGGAATTGAGTAAATTCTACGATGATGTCTGTGCAGTCGATAAGATGTCACTCGATATTCCAGAGGGACAGATTATGGGACTTCTCGGTCCAAACGGCGCCGGGAAGTCGACAACTCTAAGGATACTGACAGGCTATCAGCCACCTTCGAAGGGAACGATCTTTGTCAACGGACTAGATGTGCGCAAAGAGGCTCTCGAAGCAAAAAAACTCATAGGTTATCTACCCGAATCATCGCCTATTTACCCGGATATGCTCGTATACGACTATTTGGATTATATTTCCCAGGTCAGAGAGATCGATAAAAGTTCCCGGAACAGCCGGCTGAAAGAACTCTCGGGACTCTGCGGCATTCGTGATGTTATGCACAAATCCGTGTCGAGCCTTTCCAAAGGTTACAAACAGCGAGTGGGTCTGGCTCTGGCCATGATGAGCGACCCTAAGATTCTGGTACTCGATGAACCGACCTCTGGTCTGGACCCGAACCAGATCGCTGAGATCCGCAATATCATAAAGGAGATCGGAAAAGAAAAAACAGTCATCTTCTCAACTCATATTCTCAGCGAAGCCGAAGCGACATGTGACAGAATCGTCATCGTCAACAAAGGGCGGATCGCAGCTGACGGAACCATGGAAGAACTGAAGTCCTCAGCCAGAGCCGGTCAGAAAATAAGTCTTTCACTACTCCATGCAAACCAGAAAGATGCTGAAAAAATCCTTGGGGAAATAAACGGTGTATCAGCAATCCGCTGTATAGAAGGGGATGGTCAGCTGGATTTTACAATCGACGCCGCCGGCGATCTGAGAGCTGAAATCTACCATGCTGTAAAAAACAGCGATTGGATTCTGCTCAAACTTCTACAGGAACAAAAATCTCTTGAAAATATATTCAGAATACTCACAACGGAGGGTAATTAATGTCACCCCGATCTATATCAACAGTTTTTAAAAGGGAGTTCCAATCCTATTTTTACTCCCCCATAGCCTATATAATTATGACCATTTTTCTGGTTATAACCGGATGGTTTTTCTTCTCTACATTCTTTTTGGCGGGACGAGCTGATATGAGAGATTTCTTCGGACTTCTGCCTCTGATACTGGCTTTTACCATTCCGGCGATAACCATGCGCGTTTTCGCAGAGGAGTACAGAAGCGGTTCTTTTGAAATACTGGCTACTCTACCCCTTAACAAATGGGAAATTGTCATTGGGAAGTATCTGGCTTCTCATCTTCTCACCATAGTGATGATGGCACCGACAGTTATTTACGCCATTTCAATAAGCTCTGTGGGCAGCCTTGACTGGGGTCCCGTATTCGGTGGTTATCTCGGAGCAATACTCCTTTCCGGAGCGTTTACAGCCATTGGTATCTTCTCGTCTTCGCTAACTCACAATCAGATAGTCGCTTTTATCATCAGCGTTTCCATCTGTTTCTTCCTGACGATTATCGACAATATGCTGATCCTGATACCGGGATTTCTCATCGGTTTCTTCCAATATCTGGGAACGGGATATCATTTCAGCTCTATAGCCAAAGGTGTGATAGATTCGAGAGACATCGTCTATTTTCTATCACTTATTTTCATAGCTCTCTACAGCAGCTATCTGGTTAATATGGAAAAGAGGTAGGAGAGAATTATGAAATATGGAAGTAGAGAAAAATGGCTCAATTTTTTATTGTATCTGGTCGTCATCGTGATGATAAACCTCCTATCGGGGACACTGTTTTTCCGCCTCGACCTGACAGAGAACAAAAGCTACAGCCTTTCCGGTGCCAGTAAAAATCTGGTGGCATCACTTGAAGAACCTCTCACTGTGAGAGTTTTCCTTTCAGAAAATCTGCCCCAGCCATATAATAATCTGGAGCAGCAGATGAGAGATCTCCTCGAAGAATACTCACTCGAGGGAAATAGAAATTTCAATTACAGTCTCTATATGATGGATCAGGAGGGAACAGCAACCGACGAGGGGGGGCGAAACCTGAGAGACATGGCCGGCGATTACAATATTCCCGCCATTCAGATCCAGAATGTGGAGCAGGATGAAGTAAAACTTCAAACCGCTTATATGGGTATGGTTTTAGTCCAGGGAGATCTGGTGGAAACCATTCCCGCTCTTGCCAACGAGAGAAATCTCGAATATAGAATCACATCAGTTATAAATAAAATAAGCCGAAAAACCAGCACGATGCTGGCAATGTCCGAAAAGATTCAGGTCAAACTGATTCTCTCGCCGGAACTGATCGGTTTCAACAGCGAATTGTCTCAATACAGCTCAGCCCTGAAAAAACTAATAGACAGGTTGAACAGCGAAAATTTTGGGAAAATTGAATATGGGGAAACCGCCCCCGCATCTCTCACAAGGGATGATCTCAATAAATATGGTCTGAATACCATCAGTCTGAAATCGGGAACTGAGTCGAATCCTATTACAACGAAAGCCTATGCGGGTGTGGTAGTGCAGTACGGCGATGAATCATCTTCGATAAATCTTCTCAATCAGGGTATTTTCGGATACTCAATGACTTCTGTGTCCGACCTGGAACAGCCCATTGGTGAAATGCTGGAGAAACTGATCGGCGTAAACCAGAGCATAGCGTATCTCAGTAGCCACGGAACCCCGGCCCTATACTCCAATCCCTATGCGCAACAGCAGGGTGCCAGTGCGGGGAACTTCAACCAGCTCTTATCGGAGGACTACAATATTAAAAACGTTACTCTCGACAATATACCAGGAGACATCAGAACACTCATTATTAATGGTCCCAGCGAGTCTTTCAGTGCTTGGGAGCTCTTTCAAATCGACCAGTTTATTATGAACGGCGGATCAGTGGCTTTTTTTATTGACACGTACATTGAAATAATGCCCTCCCAGCAGGAAATGCAATACGGACAAATGCCTCGATACGAGCCTCTGAATACGGGCTTGGAAAAACTGACCAGCCGCTATGGTGCCGAATTGATTCCATCATATGTAATGGATGAAAATTGTTATGTCCAGCAACAGAGGAATGCCTTCGGAAGCATCGAAGAAACTCCCATCTACTTCGCACCTATGATCGATCAGCAATACATCAATAACGATATCTCCTTTATGAAAAATATCAAAGGACTCATTGTTCTCAATATCTCGCCTTTGGAGATAAGAGCGACTGAGGAAAGCGGTATTACAGCTTCAACACTGTTCTCTTCTTCTAAGACTTCTTGGACAGTCAGCGAGAATATAAACCTGTACAATCCCGCGGGGATTTATCCACCCTCATCTGATGACAGGGGAACTCAAGATCTGGCAGTACTGCTTGAAGGTGAACTGCCCAGCTATTTCGAAGGGAAGCCAATTCCTGCCCGGCCGCAGATCGAAGGGGAAATTGAAGGAGAAAATGCTCAAGTTTCCTTTGGAGGAAAAGGGATGAGTGAAGAGACGGGATTTATCAATAAAGCAACGGCAGGACGTGTTTTCGTGACAGCCGGTTCGGCAATTATGGCTGATAATGTTCTCGATGCAGCGGGAGTCTCCCCCAACGCCATGCTGGTCCGGAATATGATCGACTACCTCAATGGCCGGGAAGATTATGCGATTATGCGCTCCAAGGGACAGGGGTACAATCCACTTGAAGATGTCGATCCGGGGACAAAAGCATTTCTAAAGGGAGTCAATATAGTTTTCCTCCCGATTCTTACTGTTCTTTTAGGACTGATTATGTGGGTCCACTGGAAGGAACGCAAAAAGAAAATAGCCCGGATGTTCAGCGGGGGGAAAACCTGATATGAAGATTAAAAAGCAATATATAATCGCAGTTTTTTTTATCATAGCTTCTCTGATTTACCTCCTGGTGAGAAATGATTCACAGGTAAACTACGAGATTCCCCGCTTTGCAGGGCTTGATAAAGATGAGATAACTGCAATTTCCATGATCAGTAAGAATCAATCTTTAGAGTTGAAGAAGCAGGGAGAGACCTGGACAATTGAACCTGAAGGACATAAAGCCGATATGAGTCAGGTCAACAGACTGCTTTCCGAGTCGGTGAATCTCTCCATTGTGGATCTCATAAGTTCCCGTGAAGATTATTCCCGCTATGAATTAAGTGATGAAAAGGGCTTATCCGTGTCCATAAGTACCGCAGAAGGCCCAGCCCGGAAGTTCAAATTGGGTAAGTCATCCTCCACAGCCATATACACCTACATCCGCCTTCCCCAACAGCAGGGGATTTACAGTGTTCAGGGAAATCTGAAAAATGTCTTCAGTCTAACTGTTGATAAATGGCGGGACAAGCAGGTTTTGGATTTTGATTCACTTTCTGCGGGAGCACTGGAAGTCAGCCAAAGAGGAGAATCCATCACTTTCATCAAAACGACTGTTACCGAAACGCCCGGCTGGAGCCGCGACGGTGAAGTTATTGAAAATAGCAGTGAGATGGATAATAACATGAAGACACTGAGTATGCTCAAGACTACGGGATATCTCGAAGGAGATATTAGTGGTCCGGCACAGGTTGAAATAAAAATAACCACCCCCTCTGGTGTACACACTCTACAGATTTTTGAAAAACTCGAGAAGGGTTATGGTGCGAAATCATCTGATGTGGATGGTTCTTTCCTTATCCCTGTATATATTGGAGATATGATAATAAAATTGTAATATAAGCCGCCTTTCGGGCGGTTTTATTCCCCCCCCTCTATACAGATCAAATATATTATCTGATAATTTATTAATGAATAAAACAGACAAGCAGACTTTGTCGGTAAATACAGCCTCTAAGGTCACCAATTATATTGAATGTCCCCAATGCGGAGATCATCAGAAAGTTATCTGGAATTATTTTCCTGAAGATGTAATATGTCACAACTGCTCTTATCTTATAGGAACAGAAGGCTTTGAACCGTCTGTAGTTATTTACAGAAAATCACTCGTCTAATTTTCTTCCGCTCCAGAATCTGGATATATACACTCCCGGAATACCCATAAACAAATCCATCAGGCAGAACGTTCTCGAAGGAGACATCCTTGTCTCAGATCATTGTCAAAAACTTAAAAAAAAGCTTATTCATTTCCCAAAAAACGGAAGGAATGAAAGGAGCAGTCAGGGGTATCTTCCAACGGAAAAAGAAAGAGATCAAAGCAATATGGACCATTTGCGGAAATGCTGTTCTTTTTATCGGCTTAATTACAATTCAGGCGGCAATTTCATTCTGGACTATTGAATCACTGGAAATAATGAATACGCTCACATACGGGGAGCTAAAAGGAAAAAACCGACTCCTGAGCCAAACCCGGCCATTGATTGAACCGGGCTGGAGATAGTTATTTAAATCTATAGGGAAACAAGTTCCCTATTTACCATCTTTT
Source organism: Spirochaetaceae bacterium (assembly GCA_016744925.1). GTDB lineage: Bacteria > Spirochaetota > Spirochaetia > DSM-2461 > DSM-2461 > Spirochaeta_F. The sequence continues at coordinate 2,372 of JADGDJ010000127.1, read as the reverse complement.
TAACATTTCTGCGGTCGAGAATTCCGACTGAAGTAGGATTTTCTTTGGTTTCCACAACAGGCAACTGTTCTCTTCCCAATTGATCAAGTGTCCGCATGGCTTCATCTAGAGATTCGGACCTGGTGATTACTTCAGGTGCCGGAACCAGAATATCCCCCACGAGTATCCACTCCCATGTATCTTGGGAACTCATAAGCAATTTCAAATCGTTTATAGAAATCATCCCGACTGTATTATTATCCTGATCCACAACAGGAAGGCAGAAATAATCACTGTCCATAAAGATGGCAACGACTGTCTTCACAGAATCGGTCGTTTTAATACGGGGAACCGATGTGTCGAGAACATCAGAGACTTTCCATTTGGCAATGACATCCTCTTCTGTAATATTTTTCCCTGTTTCTTTCGCCAGTTTAACAGCCAGTTTAGTCATGGGAGGGCCAATGATCTGTACGATGAAAGTAGTCGCAGTTACACCGGTTATAATGATGTCACTGAGAAAAATACCATTGGCGATTTCCAGGTTCTGAAGATGCTGTGTTGCCATGATCGAAAGACCGATGGCAACTCCCCCCTGGGCAAAAAGCGAGAATCCCGCATATTTCTGAACAACAGGATCGGCATGAGATATTTTCGCTCCGATCCAGGTTCCGACCATTTTTCCAACGCTTCTGAATACAACATACAAACCGACGATGACCCACAGAAACCCGGGCATATTGGTGAGGACCAACCTGGCACCGACCAAGACGAAAAACAGGACATAAATCGGAGCTGAAAAACTTTTAATAAGTTCAAAAAATTCTTTGCTGCGATTGGGAGCCAGATTTGTAACGACTATACCCATAGTCATTGTTGCGAGAATAACATCCACTTCCAGAGTCAGAGAAAGAGCAATCAAGATCAATAACGTACCGATTCCAAATACCATGGTCCGTGTTTTATCAGAGCTGTAACGGACAATAAGATTCATTATATATCCCGCAATAGCTCCCAGGATTACAGCACCGAAAAGTTCGATCCCGATTCTGGAAAGCTGAGAAAGAAATGAAGCATCACCACCGAGAATCATCTGTGCCAATCCCGTTCCCAAACCATAAAGGGTCATCGCAAGAGCGTCATCAAGAGCCACAATGGCAATGATAGTTGTAGTCAACACGCCTTTAGATCGATATTCCCATAAAACAGACATGGTCGAAGCCGGATCAGTAGCTGATGCGATTGCACCAAATACAATTCCCGCAGCGAGAGAAGCGGCAAAGTTTTTTGTAAAGATATATAAAACAATACTGATAGAAACAGTTACAAGAGTAAAAGCCAGAATCCCTTCGCCAAATAAAATAGCTGAAAACTGTTTCCCGTATTTTTTAAGAGTACTGCCGTGGAGCTCTCCACCGACCATAAACCCTATGATGCCCAGCGCAAAATAATTGAAATTATTTAATGAGGAAATAACATCATTATTTATGAGTTGGAATCCGCTCTTACCGATAAGAATTCCGATAGCAAGATAACCGAGTACCTGAGGAATTTTTAACTTCTGGAAAATCCAGGCACCGCCGATTCCACCGAATATACCGATTCCGAGAATAAATAGAATACTTGAACTTGAACTTAACACCTTTTAAACTCCTTGAGTGAGCATGGAATAGATCTGTTTAGAATCTTCTGCCGCCAATAGTTTGTCGCGAAATATGTCTTCTTTTAAAAGAGAACTTATGGATGCCAGAAGTTTGAGATATTCAGTATGCTGATTGTAGGCTGCAGCTACCATAAAAACGATTCTTACAGGAGCGTTGTCCAGTGATTGATAATCGAGAATATCCGATTTATTGACTGCAATTGAAACAGCAATATCCGATACTGAATAGATTCTGACATGGGGTATTCCTATGCCGAGCCCGATTCCTGTACTCATCAACTTTTCACGATCCCAAATTGTCTTTTCCAGCTCCTGGGGATCTCTCACCTGAGGAGCTTGGGAAAGGTTGTTGATCAATGCTGTCAAAATGTCTCTTTTATTTGAAAAATTGGTAATAAGAACCCGTTCCTGAGCAAGAAGATGTGTAAGATCATCAATCGCTCCGTCACCTTTCTCTTTAGTAACGAGTTTTTTATTGATCCACATATCAATTTCACTTAATTTAAATCTCCAGACATTGCCCAGTTTCCCTGCGGGGATATCACCTTTTTGAGCCCAGTCGAGAACTGTACGTTCAGATACTTTGATGTATTTAGCGACTTCCTCAATGGTCATAATTGTATCATTCATATTAACTCCTGATAGTTATCCTGAATTAAGTTGTATTACAAGAGATATAAAATGTCAACAATATGTGGAAAATGTTTCACAATGTACGATAATGTTACAA
>JADGDJ010000366.1 GCA_016744925.1 Spirochaetaceae bacterium | reverse complement strand
TGCATATCCCGCATTGGCATCACCACCGGGGGAATCGATAAAAACTTTAATGGGATCATCACCGTCGGCTTCCAGTAATAAAAGCTGTTTGATAACCTTTTCTGCCAAAGCTTTATTTATCTCACCTGATAGAAGGATCGTTCTTGTCTTGAGCATTTTCTGCATAAGCATATCGGGCTCTTCAACTTTCTCCTCTTTTTTATCATCATCTGCAAATCTTCCGGTCATAAAAACTCCTGCTCAGGTAAAAAATATTCATTTAATAAAAACTTATCAGTAAAGATACTACAAAATACAGGAAAAAAGAAATTTTAAATAGACTGTGACCTATAATTAATGCAGAATGTCACAGCTTAAAAAGGTAAAAAAATACACTGGATGGTGAAAATATAATGAAATCGGCTTTCGTAGCAATAATCGGACGCCCCTCGGCGGGAAAATCAACTCTCTTAAACGCACTGTGTGGACACAAAGTCTCCATAACAGCATCTGTTCCTCAGACCACACGGAATAAGATCCGTGGAATTCTGACAGAAGCGAGAGGTCAGATGGTCTTTCTCGACACTCCCGGGTATCACAATTCTGAAAGAAAATACAATAATTATATGATGGGAATTGTCTCGTCCTCTCTGGAAGAATGCGACTTGGTTGTCTATGTTGTCGATTCGACAAGACCTATGGGAAAAGAAGAGCAGGAACTAATCGATATGCTCACAGCCAAAGGAAAGTCACTGGTCATCGTTCTAAATAAATGCGATACAGATTCAAAATACAAACAGGATATTCGCGGTTTCCTTAAAGTGAACATGAAACCGGAATCAATCATCGAAACATCGGCGTTGAAATCCGAGGGAATCGATACATTAAAAGACGCGATATTTGAAACGGCTCCCGAAGGAGAACAGATGTATCCCGATGACTTTTACACTGATCAGGATCCGGAGTTTCGAATTGCTGAAATTATAAGAGAAAAAGCGATCAGTAAAATGTCCCAGGAGATTCCCCATGCAATGTACGTGGAGATTTCCGACACGGAAATGAAAGGTGAAGGGGAAAAGCAGAAGCTCTGGGTGCGTGCCTTTCTGACTGTGGAACGAGAGTCCCAGAAGGGGATGGTTATCGGCAAAGGCGGTGATCAGATCAAACTGATACGAAAAGAAGCTATCAGTGACCTGAATAAAATATTCCCCTATAAAATACAGCTCGACTTAAGAGTAAAAGTTAATCCTAAATGGCGAACAAAAGACTATCTGCTGAAGGGTATGATTAAGTAGGAGCTTGCCTTAATGTTTTTCTATATATATAATTCTCTCCTATGAGTAATGAAAACAGACCAAAATCAAGCCACTGGGCGGATATAAACGCCGAAAAAATTGTCAGAGAGAAAGGGAAAAAAGAGCATTATACCTGTGCCTCGGGAATTACCCCTTCGGGAACTGTACACATCGGAAATTTTAGAGAAATAATCTCTGTAGACCTTGTTGTGCGCGCTCTGAGAGATAAAGGTGAAAATGTAAGATTCATCTATTCCTGGGATGACTATGATGTATTTAGAAAAGTCCCTAAAAATATGCCCAAGCAGGAACTGCTTGAAACTTATCTGAGAAAACCGATCACTCTGGTTCCCGACGTATTGGGTAAATGCGAGAGTTACGCTCAGGCAAACGAAAAAAACCTCGAAGCACTTCTGCCGATTGTCGGTGTTAAACCGGAATACATCTATCAGGCTTCAAAATATAGAACCTCAGAATACGCCGATGGGATTAAAAAAGCCCTAGTCAATAGAGATCTCATCAGAGCGCAGCTCAATGAGAGTAGAACGACAGATCTACCAGCCGACTGGTATCCCGTATCCGTCTTTTGTGCCCAATGTGATAAAGACACTACCACTGTAACCGGATGGGATGAAAATTATGGTGTCTCGTACAAATGCGAGTCCTGCGGTAATGAAGAAACAGTAGACCTGAGAAAGACTCCCGCAGTCAAACTCCCCTGGAGAATTGACTGGCCTATGAGATGGGCTTACGAAGGGGTCGACTTTGAGCCCGCCGGTAAAGACCACCACTCGGAAGGGGGCAGTTTTGATACCGCCAGAAAAACATCCCTGGAAGTGTACGGACACGAAGCACCCGTAACATTTCAGTATGACTTTATAAGCATTAAAGGAAGAGGTGGAAAAATCAGTTCGTCGACAGGAGAAGTTGTTTCTCTGATCGATGTCCTGGAAGTCTACACTCCCGAAGTGACCAGATATATGTTCGCCGGAACAAGACCTAATACAGAATTTTCAATCTCCTTCGACCTCGATGTTCTTAAAATTTACGAGGATTACGATAAATGCGAACGAACCTATTTCGATAAGCCCGAATCTCCCAAAGCTCTAAAAAAATGGGAAAAACAGGCGAGGATTTATGAACTTTCACAGGTTGAGAGTGTACCGGAAGTTATGCCCTATCAAATACAGATTAGACTACTCTCCAATCTTCTTCAGACATTTTCGGGAGACGTTGAACGAGTGATTGACTTTCTGGGAGATGTAAAACCGGAACAGATCGACAAACTGAAAGCGAAGGCACAGTGTGCCTGGAACTGGGTGAAAAATTTTGCTCCTGAAGATTTCAAATTCAGCCTGAAAGCGGATGGGGTCGCCCTTCTTGCAGTCAGCGAAGTTGAGGGAAAAGCTCTTAAATCATTGGCCGGTAAAGTTGAACAGTTTATGGATTCCTCTACGGAAAAAGAGTTCAGCACACATCTCTACGATGTGGCCAGAGAGCTGGAAATCGAATCGTCAGATTTCTTTCCTGTAGTCTATAAGGCTTTAATCGGAAAGGAAAAAGGACCGAGACTGATCAGCTTTCTCTACATAATAGGGAAAGATAAACTTGTTTCTCTTCTCGGTAAATATTAATTTTATTATTTCATTTCCATTATAAATAAAAAAGCTCCCAGAAGGGAGCTTTTTTTCATCTTT